>NZ_JBEDNP010000016.1:0-124448 GCF_040105315.1 Pseudonocardia tropica | reverse complement strand
ACCCTGAAGCTCCTGGTTGGCGCGGGTTGATCTAGGCAATCACCCGTCTACCAGGAGCTTCACCTACTTCAGCGACACCACGCCGCAGCCCCGCCAACCTCATGATCACCAGGTTGGAAAGCGCTCAGTCGATCCTGCTGTACTACATGTACTACGAGGTCACTGCCGGCGGCCTCGGCTACGACCAGGGGGTCGCGGCCGGAGTCGTCGGGGCCTACGGCGGAACCGTCTACCTCTCGACGATCCTCGCCGCGTGGCTCGGCGATCGGCTGTTCGGCCCGGAGCAGGTCCTCTTCGGCAGCGCCGTGTCGGTCATGGCCGGGCACATCGCTCTGGCGCTCCTGCCGGGCGGGGTGGGGCTGGCCTGTGGCCTCGTCCTCGTCGCGCTCGGCAGCGGGGGTATCAAGGCGAACGCATCGACGATCGTCGCGATGCTCTACGGCGAGGGTGACGACCGCCGCGACGCCGGGTTCTCGATCTTCTATCTGGGCGTCAACATCGGCGCACTGCTCGGGCAGGTCCTCACCCCGGTCGTGCAGACCCGGACGGACAGTTTCCACATCGGTTTCGGGCTCGCCGCGGTCGGCATGGCGATCGGGCTGACCCAGTACGCGTTCTTCCGCCGGAGCCTTCCGGCAGAGGGCAAGATCGCACCCAACCCGCTCCCGGCCGCCCAGCGGACCCGTGCCGGGCTGATCGGTGCGGTCGTCGTCGTCGTGCTGCTGGTCCTCACGGCCACCGGGGTGATCACGGCGGCGCGCCTGGACTACATCGTGACCGGGGTCGTCGCGGTCGCCACGATCGCCTACTTCTCCGTCATGCTGACCAGCTCCGAGGTGAACCGGGTCGAGCGCCGTCGTGTGCTGGCCTTCCTGCCCATGTGGGTCGCCAGCGCCGTCTTCTGGGCGATCTTCCAGCAGATCTTCACCGTGTTGACGATCTACGCCGACGAGCGCCTGAACCGCTCGGTCCTCGGGCTGTTCGAGATCCCGGCCGGGTCCGTGCAGGCGATCGAACCGCTGTTCGTCGTGCTGCTGGCCGGGGTGTTCGCCGCCGTCTGGACCAGACTCGGACCACGCCAACCCGCGTCGCCGACGAAGATGGCGATCGGCACGATCATCATCGGTGTCGGTTTCCTGCTGTTCGTGCCGCTGGCCGGAACCGGTGCGAACGGCACCCCGATGCCGGCCGTCGCCGGGATCCTGCTGGTGTTCTGCATCGGCGAGCTCCTCATGTCCCCGGTGGGTCAGTCGCTGTCGACGAAGCTGGCGCCGGCCGCGTTCCGCACCCAGATGGTGGCCCTGTTCTTCCTGTCGGTCTCGATGGGATCGGTGCTCGCCGGTGTACTGGCCGACTTCTACAGCGAGGAGAACGAAGCCGCGTACTTCGGCGTCACCGGGGCCGCTGCGATCCTCGTCGGCATCGTGGTGCTCGCGCTCGTGCCGAAGCTGAAGGTCCTGATGGAGGGCGTCCGCTAGGCCCGGTCGAACGCCGGTTCGATCCGTCCCCAGCTGTGCACACACCTGTGGACAACTCCGGTGGATCACCGACGACGGGTGCGCCGGATCGTCGGTGAGTCCATCGTGTCGCCGGCCATCTCCCGGGCGATCCGCACGACGTGCGCGCGGACGTCCGGGGGCTGGTCGGCGATCCGCATCGCCAGCATCTCCAGCACCGAGGCCAGCCCGAACGCGATCTCGGGGCGGCTGAGCCCGGCGTAGCGCGCCTGCACGGCCTCGTGCCGCAGCGCGGCCGCGGCGGCGAGCACCGTCTCGCGGTCGGTGCGCAGGGCGGCCAGCCGCCGTCGTTCGTGGGTGTTCATGCTCCCCCGGTCGTCGCTGCGGAGCCGTCGCGGGCGACGGCCGGTCCGCACCCGGGGGAGCGGGCGCGGCGACCAGCGTGCCCCGCCCGCCCCGGCAGACGCCAGACGGGTCCCCGAGATGTCGCACACACGTTCGACTCAGAGCAGCAGCAGGACCACGCCGAGTGCCGAGAACGCCCCCCGGAGGTGGTTCGCGGCGCTCCACCGCGGGGCGAACGCGGCCCAGTCGCCGTCCCGATCCAGGGCGTTGTTGAGCGGGATGTTCACCGCGGCGGTCACGGCGAACCCGGCCAGCACCGCGACCCCGCCCGCGATCCGCAACGGCTGCCCGCCGAGCGTCCCGGCCACCGTCACCGCGCCGGCGAGCAGTGCGGTGCCGGCGAACAGCGTCCCGAACACCGGGTTCACGATCACCCGGTTCACCCCGCGCATCACCGCGACCGCCTCCGCACCGGGGCGACGACGCAGGGCGGGGAGCACCGCGACCGAGAACGCCAGGTAGACCCCGCCGAGCAGGCCCGCCCCGGTGAGGGTCGCGCCGTCCAGGACGCCGGTCATCCCGCCACCCCCGCCGCCCACTCCTCGACGGTCAGCACGCCGTCGACGGCGCCCCGCGGGCCGTGCGCACGGATCTCCCCGCGGTTGAACGCCCGGTTCATCGCGACGTGCAGCCGCGCCCCGTCCGCCGGCAACCCGGCCCCGCGCAGCAGCCGCTCCATCTCCTCGTCCGGCACGCGCACGTAGGTCAGGTCCGGCAGGCCCAGCGCGGGCCCGAGCGCGGCGACGACGTCGGGCACCGTCCGGTCCGCCGCGCCCTGCACCTCGACGACCCCCGGCGCGCGCGGGGCGAGCAGCGCCGCCGCGGCGGCCCGGCCGACGTCGCGGGTCGCCACCATCGGCAGCGCCACGTCCGGGTCGACCGAGTCGGCGTGCACCCCGTGCGCCCGCATGGCGTCGACCGACCACAGGAACGACTCCAGGAACAGACCCGGCCGGACCCGGGTGACGTGCGCGTCGAGCGTCGCCAGCCGGGCCTCCTGGTCGTGCAGGCTGCCCAGGTACCCGGTCGCGGCGAGGTCCGGGCCGCCCGGGACCTCCGCCCCGAGCGAGCTCAGTGCGACGACCCGGGGCACGGCCGCATCCCGCAGGGCGGCGACGACGGATTCCCCGAGCCGCGTCTGGTGGGCGGCGTGGTCGGGCCCGGTGACGTCGAACGGCAGCAGCACGAACGCGGCGGCCGCGCCGTCGAACGCCCGGCGCAGGAACGCCCGGTCGCCCAGGTCGCCGGGCCACGGCCGCACCCCCGGTGCGGCGACGGCCGGCCGGCGCGCGACGGCGCGGACGTCCACCCCGGCCGCGGTCAGCTCCCGGACGACCTGCGATCCCACGTTCCCGGTCGCACCCAGCACGGTGATCATGTCGAACCCCTCTCGTCGATGTCCGTCCACGATCACCGCCACGGACCGGACGCAGAATGACCGTGTATCCACGAGTGATGCTCATTCGTCCACAGTTGGGGATGAGCTGTGGACGAGCTGTCATGCTGTGCACCGTGTCCACCGCGCCGCCGTTCCCGGCCGCCGACCCGCTGGGGGAGGCGCTGCACGTGCTGCGCATGGACGGCGTCTTCTACTGCCGATCCGAGCTCGGCGAGCCGTGGGGGATGACGCTGCCGCCGACGCCGGGCTGCCTCTGGTTCCACGTCGTCACCTCCGGCGGGTGCCGGCTCACCGTCGACGGCGCCGGGGACGGGGCCGACCGCGAGCTGCGGCCCGGCGAGCTCGTCGTCGTGCCGCGGGGGACCGGGCACGTGCTGCGCAGCGCACCCGGCGTGTCCGCCCCGGACATCCGGTCGATCCCGCACCCGATGCTCGACGGCCGCTACGCCCTGCTCCGGCACGGCGGCGACGGTCCGGTGACCCGGATGGTGTGCGGCGCGGTCCGGTTCTCCCACCCCGCCGCGGGCGACCTCGTCGCGAGCCTGCCCGACCTCGTCCGGGTCGAGCCGTCGCCGATCGGGGACCGGGTGCAGGACACGCTGCGGCTGCTGGCCGCGGAGGTCGAGCACGGCGGCCCCGGCAGCGACGCGGTGATCACCCGGCTGGCCGACGTGCTGGTCCTCCAGGCGGTGCGCGGCACGCTGCGGGCCGACGCGGCCACCCGCACCGGCTGGCTCGGGGCGCTCGCCGACGACCGGATCGGCCGCGCACTCGCCGCGGTGCACCGCGAGCCGGATCGGGACTGGACCGTGGCCGCGCTCGCCGCGACGGCGGCCATGTCGCGTTCGGCGTTCTCCGCCCGGTTCACCGAACTCGTCGGCGAGTCCGCGATGGGCTACGTGACCCGGTGGCGGATGCAGGCCGCCGCCGAGTTCCTGTCAGGGGGGAGTGGGACGGTGGCCCAGGCGGCCCACCGGTTCGGCTACCGCTCCGAGGCGGCGTTCGCGCGGGCCTTCTCCCGGGTCGTCGGCGAGCCCGCCGGACGGGTGCGCCGGCACGGGCTCCGGGGCGCGGTCGAGGCCCTCGAGGCCTTCGCCGACTGATCCGGACCCTCGCACACACGTTCGAGAGAGTGCTGCTACGCTGCGACGACAGCACCGGGAGAGGAGCAGCGCATCAGATCGATCGTCCCGTATCCCACCCTCTCGCGACCGTCCTAGACGGCGGTATGCGACGGCATGCCCGTGGGTCGATGCCGTCGTCTGGCGCTGTCTAGCGCCGGAACGAGAAGGGGGTACAGAGTCCGATCGGGCGTCGATGTGTTCGTCTGCGCCTGTCTCGGCTCGATCCGAGATTCGGCTAGAGGGCGCTACGTCCGACGCCGCGCTCGGGCCGTCTGCTGCTCTCTAGCATGTCTTCGAGACAGTGGGATACGAGCCGAGGCGGACCCCGTCACGGTGCGGTGAGCAGGCGGGCGGCCTCGGCCAGTCCGAGGCGGACCAGCGCCTCGTCGCCGGTGTCCCGGCCGAACGCCACGGTGTAGAGCGGACCCACCCGGTGCCAGTCCCGGGCCCGGTCCGCGAGCGCGGCGGTGACCCCGTAGACCCGGGCCAGGGCGTCGGCGAACCCGCGCGGCGCCTCGGCCAGTGCCCAGGCGAGGTCCTTGGCCGGGTCACCGGCCCGGCTGTCGCTCCAGTCGATCACCCCGGTGAGCCGGCCCGCGCCGTCGACGAGCAGGTGGTCGGGGTTGAGGTCGCCGTGTACGAGGGTGTCGGCCGGGGCCGCCGCGAGCCGGTCGCACAGCGCGGCGACCGGCTCGCGCAGCGGCGGGGCGAGCAGCGCGGCGACCGGGCCGCGGAACCGGTCCAGCGCCGCGGCCCGCAACGCCCGGTTCCGCTCCGGGCCGGGCACCCCCCGGTCGACCGCGCCGGGCAGCGGCGTCGCGTGCAGGGCGCGCAGGAACCGGCCGAGCAGCGCGCCCTGCGCGGGCGTCGGCGCGGTGAGCGGCTCCCCGGGCAGCACCCGGTGCCGCACGACCAGCGGGTCCTCGCCCACAACGTGCGGCACCGGGACCGGCAGCGGCAACCGCGGCGCCAGCCAGGGCAGCAGCCGGGTCTCGGTCCGCAGCCACGGCTCGACGTCCGGGCGGCGCGCGGTGCGCTCCAGCCACACCCCGTCCACCAGGACCGCGGTGCTGTCCCAGCCGCCGCCCGCTTCCACCCGTCCCGCCACGACCCGATCGTCCCCGGCGTGTCCGGCCGGGCGTGACAGGGTGGGGGCATGAGCGGTGTGGCGGTGGTGACCGGGGCCGGGTCCGGCATCGGCGAGGCGGTGACCCGCGGCCTGCTCGACGCCGGCTGGCGGGTCGCGCTGGCCGGGCGGCGCCGCGACCGGCTCGACGACGTCGTCGCCGGCCGGGCGGACGACACCCTGACCGTCGCCACCGACGTCACCGACCCGGCCTCGGTGGAGGCGCTGTTCGCCGCGGTGCACGAGCGCTGGGGCCGGGTCGACCTGCTGGTCAACAACGCCGGCACGTTCGGCGCGGGCGGCACCGTCGACGAGATCTCCGTCGAGGACTGGAACGCGGCCGTCGCGGTCAACCTCACCGGCTCGTTCCTCTGCGCCCGCGCGGCGTTCGCGGCGATGCGCCACCAGGACCCGCAGGGCGGGCGGATCGTCAACAACGGCTCGATCTCCGCGCACGTCCCCCGGCCGGGCAGCGCGCCCTACACCGCAACCAAGCACGCGATCACCGGGCTGACCAAGTCGCTCTCGCTGGACGGCCGCGGGTTCGGCATCGCCTGCGGCCAGATCGACATCGGCAACGCCGCCACCGAGATGACCGCGGGCATCGCGACCGGCGCGAAGCAGGCCGACGGGTCGGTGCGGCCGGAGGCCACCTTCGACGTCCGGCACGTCGCCGACGCCGTCGTCTACATGGCCGGGCTGCCGCCGGAGGCGAACGTGCAGTTCCTGACCGTCGCCGCGACGACGATGCCCTGGCTCGCCCGCGGCTGAGGATCGTCTCGTTCTGAGACTTCCGTCACCCACCGCCGCGGGGGACACTGGGAGGATGACCCGGACGATGCACGTCCTGCGCCTGATCGTGCACGCCCGATCACGGCAGCCGGTGCTGCTCCTCGGCGAGGCCGACGGCGATCGCTGCGTACCGGTGTTCCTGCGGCCGCCGCAGGCCGAGGTCATCGCCGTCGGCCCGCGCTCCGCGGAGGGCGACGACCGCGCGGGCACCCCGCTCACCCAGGACGTGCTGCTTCCGGTCGTCGCCGCACTGGGGCGGGTCCTGGAGCGGGTCGAGATCTCCGACCTCGTCGACGGCGTCTACACCGCTGAGCTGGTCTTCGACGGCGGCACCCGGCTGGCCGTGCGGCCGTCGGACGCGTTGTCGCTGGCCGTGCGCGAGGGACTGCCGATCGGGATGGCCGAGCACGTGCTCGACGAGGTCGGCCAGGCCGTCGACGACGTCCTGCCCCCCGAGGGCGACGACACCACCGGCGCCGTCGCGCAGGCCCGCGCGGCCACCGCCGGCCCGGCGGACGCCCCGCCGGAGCAGCAGATGCAGGAGTTCCGCGAGTTCATCGACGAGGTGTCCCCGGAGGACTTCCGCTAGGCGTTCTGTCCCGTGAGGTCGGGGACGCGGCCGGCGGGCGCCGCCCCGGCCCACAGCTCGGCGTAGCGCCCGCCCCGGGCCAGCAGCCCGGCGTGGTCCCCGCGCTCGACGATCCGGCCCTGTTCGAGCACGAGGATCTCGTCGGCGTGGCGGACGGTGGACAGCCGGTGCGCGATGACGAGCGCGGTCCGCCCGTCCAGCGCCTCGGCCAGCGCCGCCTGCACCGCGGCCTCCGAGGTGGTGTCCAGGCTGGCCGTGGCCTCGTCCAGCACCACGATCCGCGGCCGGGCCAGCAGCACCCGCGCGATCGTCATGCGCTGGCGCTCCCCGCCGGACAGCCGGTACCCCCGCTCCCCGACGACGGTCGCGAGCCCGTCCGGCAGGGCCGCCACCAGGCCGTCGAGCCGGGCCCGGCGCAGCGCCGCCCACAGCTCGGCGTCCGTCGCCTCCGGTGCCCCGATCCGCAGGTTCGCCGCCACCGTGTCGTGCAGCAGGTGGCCGTCCTGGGTCACGAACCCGACCGCGCGGTGCACCGAGGCGGTCGTCAGCTCCCGCACGTCCACCCCGCCGATCCGGACCGCGCCGTCGCCGACGTCGTAGAGCCGGGCGAGCAGCTGGGCGACCGTGGACTTGCCGGCCCCCGACGACCCGACGACCGCCACCACCGCCCCGGGTGCCGCGCGGAACGAGACGTCGTGCAGCACCTGGTCGCCGCCGCGGGTGTCGAGCGTCGCGACCTCCTCCAGCGAGGCCAACGACACCTGGTCGGCGGTCGGGTAGGCGAACGAGACCCGGTCGAACTCGACGCCGACCGGCCCGTCGGGCACCGGACGCGCGTCCGGGGCGTCGGTGATCATCGGCTCCAGGTCGAGCACCTCGAGCACCCGCTCGAAGCTGACCAGCACGGTCATGATCTCCATCCGGGCGCCGGCCAGCGCGGTCAGCGGCTGGTAGAGCCGGGTCAGCAGCAGCGCGAGCGCCACGACGTTCCCCGCCGACAGCGCCCCGGCCAGCGCGAACCCGCCCCCGACGCCGTAGACGACGGCGACGGCCAGCGACGACGCGAGCGTCAGCGCCGTCACGAACGTCCACTGCAGCATCGCCGAGCGCACCCCGATCGCGCGGACCCGGTCGGCCCGCTCGGCGAACTCCGCGGACTCGCGCTCCGGGCGGCCGAACAGCGTGATCAGGGTGGCGCCGGGCGCGGAGAACCGCTCGGTCATCCGGGTGCTCATCGCCGCGTTGTGGTCCGCGGCCGCCCGCTCCAGCGCGGCCAGCCGCCGTCCCATCAGCCGGGCCGGGACCAGGAACGCCGGCAGCAGCAGCGTCACCAGCAGGGTCACCGGCCAGGAGATCACCAGCATCGCGGCGAGCGTCAGCGCCAGCACGACGACGTTGGACACCACACCGGCGAGGGTGTCGGAGAACGCCCGCTGAGCACCCAGCACGTCGGAGTTCAGCCGGGAGACCAGCGCGCCGGTGCGGGTGCGGGTGAAGAACGCGACCGGCATCCGCTGCACGTGGTCGAACACGGTGGTGCGCAGCTGGTGGATCAGGCTCTCGCCGAGGTTCGCCGAGTACCAGCGGGTCAGCATCGACAGCGCCGCCTCGACCAGCGCGACGGCCGCCATCAGCCCGGCCAGCAGCGCGAGCACCGACAGCGGCTCGCCGCGGGTCACCGCGTCGGTGGCCCGCCCGGCCAGCAGCGGCACCGCCACCGTCAGCACGGCCGCGGCGGTGCTCACGGCGAGGAACGCCGCGATCCGCCGCCGGTGCGGCCGGGCGAACGCCAGTATCCGGCGGGACGTCTCCCCGGCCGGGCGGGTGCTCCGGCCGGGTTCGGTGCTCGCGTTGCGCAGGGCGGTCCAGGTGCTCGCGTCCATGGTGCGGGACGCTATTAATTGAATCTGACTTCAGGTCAAGAGCCGGCGGTCACGCGGTGGCGAGCTCGGGCTCCTCGTTCAGGTCCGGCAGCGTCCACGGCCGTACGACGGCGACCAGCGCGATCCCGGCGAGCGCGATCGCGCCGAACATGGCGGTGCCCATCGCGGCCGCGTCGTTGCCGAGCAGTCCGACGACCGGGGAGGTCGCGGCGCCGATCCCGAACTGCAGTGACCCCAGCAGCGCCGACGCCGTCCCGGCGGACTCGCCGTGCCGGGCCAGCGCCAGCGCGGGCGCGTTCGGCAGGACGAAGCCGCACGCCAGCAGCAGCGCCCACACCCCGGCGAGCACGGCGGGCAGGCCGCCGGTGCCGGTCGCGGTGAGCACGGCCAGCGCGATCCCGGCGAGCACCCCGGCGGCGACGGCGGTCGACATCACCTGGCGGGGCTCGAAGCGGCGCAGCACCACCGGGTTGAGCTGGGTGCCGACGACCAGCCAGATCGCGCCGGCGCCGAAGGCGATGCCGAACGTCTGCTGGTCCATCCCGAACTGCTGCTGGTAGACGTACGCGGCGCCGGAGACGTAGCTGAACAGCGCGCCCATCGCGAGCCCGGCGACGAGCACCAGCCCGACGAAGGTCCGGTCGCGCAGCAGCCCGCCGTAGGTCCGCAGGGTGGGGCCGAACCGGGCCGACCGACGTCGGGAGACGGGGAGGGTCTCGGGCAGGCCCGAGGTCACCACGGCCAGCATGACCAGGCCGTAGCCGGCCAGGAACAGGAAGACCCCGCGCCAGGAGACCCAGTTGAGCAGAGCGGCGCCGAGGGTCGGGGCGAGCACCGGGAAGGCGCCCATCACCAGGATCAGCCGCGAGAGCATGGTCGCCGCGGCCCGGCCGGTGAACAGGTCGCGCACCACGGCCAGGCCGATCACCGCGCCCGCCGAGGCGCCGACGCCCTGCAGCACCCGCAGCACGGCCAGCACCTCGATGCCCGGCGCGACCGCGACCAGCGCCGAGGCCAGCACGTGCACGGCGGTGCCGGCGAGCAGGAGCCTGCGCCGGCCGTAGGCGTCGGACAGCGGGCCGATCACCAGCTGGCCGAGCGCGAGACCGGCGAGCGTGCCGGTCAGCGTCAGCTGCACGACCGGCTCGGACGCGACGAGGTCGCGCCCGACGTCCGGCAGCGCGGGCAGGTAGGTGTCGATCGTCAGTGGACCGAGCGCGATCAACGCACCCAGGATCAGCGCGATCCGTAACCGGCTCGGCGCGGTGACTGCAGTGGTGGTCACTCGGACGTCCCCCTCGTGTGGTCGAACGGTGCAACTTCACGAGGGGTGACGCCGATTCCACCCGGAGATCACCGGGCGGGTGAGCGCGCTCACACGTCGGTCACCCGGCCGCGGGCTCCAGCCGGACCTGGACCCACTTCGACGTCGGGCAGCGCGAGGACTCCGCGTAGGACTCGAGCGGGATCAACGGGTTCGTCTCCGGGTAGTAGGCGGCGATGCAGCCCTTCGGCGTCGAGTACGACACCAGCCGGAAGTCGTCCGCGCGCCGCTCGCTGCCGTCGGTCCACTCGCTGACCAGGTTCACCCGGTCGCCGTCGGCGAAGCCCAGCTCGCGCAGGTCGGCGTCGGAGATGAACACGACCCGGCGGCCGGAGTGGATGCCGCGGTAGCGGTCGTCCAGGCCGTAGATCGTGGTGTTGAACTGGTCGTGGCTGCGCAGGCTCTGCAGGACCAGGCGACCCTCGGGCAGCGTCGTCACCTCCAGCGGGCTGACCGTGAACTCCGCCTTCTCCGACGCCGTCGGGAAGGTGCGGCTGTCCCGCGGCGGGTGGGCGAGGGTGAACCCGCCGGAGCGGGCGACCTTCTCGGTGTAGGCCTCGCAGCCCGGGACCACCCGGCCGATCCGGTCGCGGATGCGGTCGTAGTCGGCGGCGAAGTCGGCCCACGGGACGACGTGGTCGGCGCCGAGGGTGGCCCGCGCGATCCCGCACAGGATGTCGACCTCGGAACGCAGCAGCTCACCGGCCGGCTCGGAGCGGCCGTGCGAGGCGTGCACCGCCGACATCGAGTCCTCGACGGTGACCCGCTGCGCCCGGCCGCCGGTCAGGTCCTTCTCGGTGCGGCCCAGCGCGGGCAGGATCAGCGCGTCGGTCCCGGCGACGACGTGCGACCGGTTCAGTTTGGTCGAGATCTGGACGGTCAGCGCGCAGCGCTCCAGCGCCGGCTCGGTGACGCCGGTGTCCGACATCGCCTGGGAGAAGTTGCCGCCCAGGCCGACGAACACGCTCGCCCTCCCGTCGGCCATCGCCTGCACCGCCGCGACCGAGTCGTGGCCGTGCTCGCGGGGCGGCTCGAAGCCGAACTCGTCGCGGATCGCGTCGAGGAAGCTGTCCGCGACCCGCTCCCAGATGCCCATCGTGCGGTCGCCCTGCACGTTGGAGTGGCCGCGGACCGGGCACAGGCCCGCGCCCGGCTTGCCGATCATGCCCTGGAGCAGGGCGACGTTCACCATCTCCTTGATCGTGTTCACGGCGTTGCGGTGCTGGGTGATGCCCATCGCCCAGCAGTTCACGATCCGCTTCGAGGTCGCGAGCATCTCCGCGGCCTTCTCGATCTCGCCCCAGGTGAGCCCGGTCGCGGCGACGACGGCGTCGCGGTCCAGGTCCTTCACGTGCGCGGCGTAGGCCTCGAAGCCGTTCGTGTGCCGCTCGACGAAGTCGCGGTCCAGCACGCTGCCCGGGTCGCGGTCCTCGGCGGCGAGCAGCAGGTGCCCGAACGCCTGCCACAGCGCGAGGTCGCCGTTGCTGCGGATCTGCAGGAACTCGTCGGCCAGGTGGGTGCCGATGCCGGACATGCCGCGCGGGGTCTGGGGGTTGTCGAACTTGAACAGCCCGGCCTCGGGCAGCGGGTTGACCGCGAGGATCCGCGCGCCGTTCCTCTTGGCGATCTCCAGCGCGGACAGCATGCGCGGGTGGTTGGTGCCCGGGTTCTGCCCGGAGATGACGATCAGGTCGGCGTCGTGCAGATCCTGCAGCGAGACCGAGCCCTTGCCGACGCCGATCGCCTCGGCCAGGCCGACCGAGGTCGACTCGTGGCACATGTTCGAGCAGTCGGGCAGGTTGTTCGTGCCGTAGGCGCGGGCGAACAGCTGGTAGACGAACGCGGCCTCGTTCGAGGCCCGGCCGGAGGTGTAGAACAGCGCCTCGTCCGGGCTCGACAGGCCGCGCAGGTGGGTCCCGACCAGGTCGAACGCGTCGTCCCAGGAGATGGGCTCGTAGTGTGTGCCGCCGGCCCGGCGGACCATCGGGTGGGTCAGCCTGCCCTGGCTCTCCAGCCAGTGCGCGCTACGGTCCCGCAGGTCGGCGATGGAGTGCTCGGCGAAGAACTCCGGGGTGACCCGTCGGCGGTCACCCTCCCAGGACACGGCCTTCGCGCCGTTCTCACAGAACTCGGCGGTGTGCCGCTCCCCCGGGGCCGGATCCGGCCAGGCGCAGCTCATGCAGTCGAAGCCGTCGACCTGGTTCATCGCGAGCAGGTTCGTGGCGGTCTTCACCACGCCCTGTTCGGCGAGGGAACGCTTCATGGAGATCGCGACGGCCTTCGCCCCGGCGGCGGAGGTCTTCCGCTCCGAGACACGCAGATCGGACTCCTCGGTGTCGACCGGGGGATGGATCGGGGCGCTGTTGACCGGGGTGGGGGACACGGGCACCTCATCTGGAACACGACGACGGCGGAACAGGTCGGACTACCCACGCGTGCGGGGCACCGAAACGATGTTGCCCCAGCGTGGGACGTGGCGCCCAGCCGGTCCGCGGATGCGCCGGGAAGGTCACGGACGGCCCGCGGCCGCGGCGCGCCGGTGGCTCCCTGCGACCTGTCGGGTGGCGACGCTGATCCGGTTCCAGGCGTTGATCGTCGCGATCGTGGTGACGAGCAGGGTCAGGGCCCGCTCGTCGAACACCGCGGCGGCCTCGTCCCACACCGCGTCCGGGACGGCGTCGGGCCGGTCGGCCAGCCGGGTCACCTCCTCGGTGAGGGCCAGCGCAGCCCGGTCCTGGCGGGTGAACCACGGGGCCTCCCGCCAGGCGGCGACGGAGAACAGGCGCTCGACGGTCTCGCCGGAGTCCAGCGCGTCGTGCGAGTGCATGTCCACGCAGAAGCCGCAGCCGTTGATCTGCGACGCCCGCAGCCGCACGAGCTCCTGCACGGCGTGCGGGAGGACGGCGTCGTCGCGGGTGGAGGCCTCCAGCGCGGTCAGGGCGCGGTAGCCGGCCGGGACGTGGGCGTAGGGGCGGGTGATGCGGGTTCCACGATGGTCTCCTCAGGGGGTGAGTGCGGCCCGAGTGCGCCGGGGCGCGTCGGGTGCGGAACGGACGACGTCGGCGGCGACGTCGGCGAGCGACCGCGCGGCCAGCTCCCGACGCCAGGCGAGCTCGGCGGCGCGCATGGACAGTGAGATCGCGCAGGACCCGGAGTGGTCCACGGTCGGGTCCCCGCCGGGCGTGGCACCCAGGATCGAGGTGCAGCGGAACGCGTCCTCCCGGCCCTCCAGCGCGACGACGACGTCGAGCAGGGACACCTCCGCCGGGCCCCGGGCGAGGCGGAAGCCGCCGCGCGGGCCGGGCACCGACTCGCAGACCCCGGCCCGGACCAGCGCCTGGAGCTGCTTGTTCAGGTAGGCGGGCGGGAGGGAGTAGAAGCCGGCCAGCCGGGCGCCGGGCACCGGCCCGCCGACCCAGGCGAGGTTCAGGCAGCAGTGCAGTGCCCACTCGACGCCCTGGCTCATCCGCATGTCCCGGACACTACATATCCAGGATGATTCATGTCCAGGATTTGGGTGACACCGGTCTCCACGAGTATTTCCGACAGATGACCGACAACAGTCCGACGTAAGCGATCGGTTACAGGTCCCGTCGGTACCTGGAAAAGGGACGGTCCGGGGGTACAGGCTCAGGAGGAACGAACGCTCCCCCGAAGGAAGGAATCGCCATGGACAAGCGCCGTATCGCCGGTCTGGCCGCTGCCGCCGTCGCCGCACCGCTCGTGATGCTGGGTGTCACCGGCACCGCCAACGCCGCGGAGATCACCCCGATCGCCGAGTACGTGGACGACACCGTCGCCGACCTCTCGTCGACGATCGGTGCCGTGGTCGACGCGCTGGGGTTCGAGGCCTGACCCGTCCCTGACGCACACGACCGACGGCCGGCCCCGGGAATGCCCGGGGCCGGCCGTCGGTCGTGCGGGTGGTCGCGGCTCAGCCGGTCTCGACCTGGTCGGTCAGCGGCTCGACCGGGCGGTCGGGGGCCGGGGCCCACGCCTCGTCGTCGAGCATCGGGCAGGCCAGCCACTCCTCCGGGACGCCGAAGCCGTCGACCAGCGTGCGGGCGTGGGGCCGCAGCTCGGCGCACAGCGCGTTGACCAGCGGCCGGATCGAGCGGGACTCGGCGGCGGTGAGCCGGCCGGTCTCCAGGTACCAGGCCCGCTCGCGGTCGATCACGGTGAGCACGTGCAGGTCGTAGACCCGCTCGAGCAGCGCGCGCACCGCCGGGTCCTCGACGGTCGCGAGCTTGTCCGCGAACGACGCCTCCACCACCGTGTCCACGTGCGCCCGGGCCGCGGTGAGCAGCAGGTCCTGGGCGGCGTTGAAGACGGCGAACTCGTCGTTGCCCTTGCGCACGGCCGGTGCCAGGTTGCGGATCGCGGCGGCCAGGGTGTCCCCGCGACGGACCGCGAGCAGCTCCCGGCGGCGCGCGCGGTCGGTCAGGTCGATCCCGCGGAACGGGAGCCGCCGGGTCAGCGACGCCGCCCCGGTCCGCTCGGCCAGCAGTCCGGCGAGCTGACGGCCGAGCAGCGGCGCGATCTCGAGCGGGTTGCCCTTCTTGATCGTGCGGCCGTAGTCCGACAGCAGCTCCTTGGCCAGCAGCTGGAGCAGGACCGTGTTGTCGCCCTCGAACGTGGTGAACACGTCGGTGTCCGCCTTGAGGGCGGGCAGCAGGTTCTCCTCCAGGTAGCCCGCGCCGCCGCAGGCCTCCCGGCAGGTCTGGATGGTGTGCGTGGCGTGCCAGGTCGCGATCGCCTTGATCCCGGCGGCGGACTGCTCCAGCGTGCGCTGCGCGCGTGCGCCGACCGGTCCGGCACCCGGGGCCTGGATGTCGTGCATCCGCTGGACCAGGTCGTCCTGGGTGAAGTGCAGGGCGAACGTCGTCGCCAGCGCGGGCAGCAGCTTCTGCTGGTGGGCGAGGTAGTCGAGGACGGCGATCTCCTCGCCGGTCGCCGGGTCGGCGAACTGGCGACGGCGCTCGCCGAAGCGCACGGCCAGGGTGAGCGCCTTCTCGGTCGCCGCGCCGGCGCCGCCCGCCACCGAGATGCGGCCGCGGACCAGCGTGCCGAGCATGGAGAAGAACCGCGCGGTCTCGTTCCCGATCGACGACGAGTACGTCCCGTCCGGGGCGACGTCGGCGAAGCGGTTGAGGAGGTTCTCCCGCGGGATGCGGACGTGGTCGAAGGCCAGCCGGCCGTTGTCGACGCCGTTCAGCCCCGCCTTGCGGCCGTCGTCGCCGATCTGCACGCCGGGCAGGGCCCGGCCGTCGCTGTCACGCAGCGGAACGAGGAAGGCGTGCACGCCGGGCTTCGCGTCGCCGGTGATCAGCTGGGCGAACACGACCGCCATCCGGCCGTCCCGCGCGGCGTTGCCGATGTACTCCTTGCGGGCCTGCGGGTACGGGGTGTGGACGACGAACTCGCCCGCCTCCCGGTCGTAGGTCGCGGTGGTGTGCAGGTGCTGGACGTCGGAGCCGTGCCCGGTCTCGGTCATCGCGAAGCAGCCGAGCAGCTCGCCGTCGATGATCTTCCGGAGGTACTGCTCGTGGTGCCGCTCGGTGCCGAGCACCTGGACCGCGCCGCCGAACAGTCCCCACTGCACACCGGCCTTGACCAGCAGCGACAGGTCGCCGTAGGCGAGCATCGCGAACGCGGCGACGACCCCGCCGACGTCGCCCTGGCCACCGACCGACGGGTCGAACCCGGTGTGCGGGCGGCCCGAGGACGTGAGGAACTTCAGCGAGTCGGTGATCCACTCGCGGTACTGCGCCGAGGTCAGGTCGGGGTCCGCGCGCATCTCGGCGTTGGCCGCCAGCTGCTCGCGGGTCTCCTGCCGGGCCCGGGCCCAGCGCCCGTCGACGACGGTGCGGAGCGCCTCGGCGGGGACGGCGTCGGGGTTCGGAAGGGTGCTGCGGGTCATGACTGAACCTCCTGCTGCACGTGCGATGCCAGGCCGGACAGTCCGGACCAGGCCAGGTCGGTGAGATGGGCGGCGATCCGCTCGCGGGGGGTGCCGTCCGGGCGGGCGAGCCAGTCGTCGGCCGCTCCGCGGACGAGGCCGACGATCGCGTGGCCCCAGATGCGGGCCGCGGCCCGCGGGTCGGTGCCGGTCCCCGCCGCGGTGCCGAGGTTGCCGGCGATGACCACCGCCACCTCGTCGCCGATCACGGTCACGAGGTCGTTGACCGGGTCGCTCGCCTCGGTGCGAGCGGTGTCGGCGGAGGGGACACGCCGGGTGGTGCCCTGGGTGAGCAGCGGTCGCTGCACCACGAACCGGTACAGCTCCGGGTCGATCTCGATCAGCCTGAGGTAGGCGTCGATGCCGGCCGCGACGGCCGCCCGCGGCCCGCGCCCGGAGTCGGACAGTGCCTCGGCCGTGGCCCGCCGGACCTCGGCCAGCAGGACACCGGCCACCGACTCGCAGATCGCGGTGTAGAGCCCGGCCCGGTCGCCGAAGTGCCGGTAGACCACGGTCTTGCTGGTCCCGGCGGACGCGGCGATCTCGTCCATCCCGATGCCTGCGCCGTGCCGGCGGATGGCCCCGATCGCGGACCCGACGAGCGCCGCCCGCCGCTGCTCGCGGTGGGCGTCCCATCGGCTGTCACGTCTGTCGCGTCCGACCTTCACGAAACCCATAGTACCGTGTACCTTGAGTACCGGCTACCCCGTGGTAACGACGAACCACGAGCTGATGCTCCGCCCGCCCGGAGCCGCGTGCAGTGCGGCGACCCGATCGGGCGGGGCGGGACCCGATCCAGGAGGGACGACCCCCATGCCAGCCAGCACCCGGCGCGCCGCCGTCATCGGCGGCAACCGCATCCCGTTCGCGCGGGCCAACGGTGCCTACGCCTCCGCCTCGAACCTCGACATGCTCACCACGACGCTCGACGGTCTGGTGGCCCGCTTCGGGCTGGCCGGCGAGCGCCTGGGTGAGGTCGTGGCCGGCGCCGTGCTCAAGCACTCCCGCGACTTCAACCTGACCCGCGAGGCGGTCCTCGGTTCCCGGCTGAACCCCGCCACCGCGGCGTACGACGTGCAGCAGGCCTGCGGCACCGGCCTGGAGGCGACGATCGCCGTCGCCAACAAGATCGCGCTCGGCCAGATCGAGTCCGGCGTCGCCGGCGGTGTGGACACCGCGTCCGACGCGCCGATCGCGCTGAACGACGACCTGCGTCGCGTGCTGGTCAAGCTCAACGCCGCGAAGACGGCGGTGGACCGGCTCAAGCTGGTCGGGCAGCTGCGCCCGGGGCAGATCGTCCCGGAGATCCCGGAGAACTCCGAGCCGCGCACCGGCCTGTCGATGGGCGAGCACGCGGCGCGCACCGCGCTGGAGTGGGGGATCGGCCGCACCGAGCAGGACGAGCTCACGGCCCGGTCCCACCACAACCTGGCCGCCGCCTACGACCGCGGCTTCTTCGACGACCTGGTCACGCCGTACCTGAAGCTGACCCGCGACAACAACCTGCGCGCCGACTCGTCGGTGGAGAAGCTGGCCAAGCTCAAGCCGGTCTTCGGCAAGGGCCCGGACGCGACGATGACCGCGGGCAACTCGACCCCGCTCACCGACGGCGCCGCGCTGGTCCTGCTCGGCTCCGACGAGTGGGCCGCCGAGCACAAGCTGCCGGTGCTGGCCCACGTCGTCGACGCCGAGACCTCGGCCGTGGACTACGTGCACGGAGGTGGAGCTCGCGGAACCGACCGGCAGCACGGCCCGGACGGGCTGCTCACCGCGCCGGTGTTCGCGGTCCCGCGGCTGCTGCAGCGCAACGGCCTGTCCCTGCAGGACTTCGACCTGTACGAGATCCACGAGGCGTTCGCCTCGGTCGTGCTCGTGCAGCGCAAGGCCTGGGAGGACGCCCGCTTCAGCAAGGAGCGCCTGGGCCTCGACGCGCCGCTGGGCGCCATCGACGACGCGAAGCTCAACGTCGCGGGCTCCTCGCTCGCCGCGGGGCACCCGTTCGCCGCGACCGGCGGGCGGATCGTCGCCACCCTGGCCACGCTCCTGCGGGAGAAGGCCGACACGGAGAAGTCCGACCAGCGCGGGCTGATCTCGATCTGCGCCGCGGGCGGCCAGGGCGTCGTCGCGATCCTGGAGGCGAAGGCATGAGCGACGACACACTCTTCTCCGTGGAGGAGCCATGAGCACAGACTTCCTGGCCACCCTGTCCAACACCGGCATCGCCAGGCAGCTCGGGCTGCCCACGGTGCCGACCCTGCGCCGGCACCGCCCGGGCGACCCGCTGCTGGCGGGCCCCGTGCTCGTCGCCGCCGTCGGTGACGGCCGGTTCGCCGAGGCCCTCACCGCGTTCGTCGAGAGCCACGGCGTGCCCGCGCTCGCCGCGGTCGGCGAGGAGAAGCTGCACGGCGTCGTCGTCGACCTGTCCGGGGCCACCACCCTGGCCGACCTCGCCGCCGCCCAGCAGATCCTCACCCCGGCGGTGAAGAGGCTCGGCCCGTCGGGCCGGGTGCTGCTGATCGGCGCCGAGCCGGACGGGGCGTCCGGCGCGGAGGCGGCCGCCGTCGCGCAGTCGCTCGACGGCCTGGTCCGCTCGATCGGCAAGGAGCTGCGGTTCGGCGCGACGGCGAACCTGCTCGTCGCCGCCGCCGACGTCACCCCGGCCGCGATCGACTCCTCGGTCCGGTTCTTCCTCTCGGCCCGCTCGGCCTACGTCGACGGCCAGGTCGCGCACGTCGCCGCCCCCGTCGGGACGCCGCGCGAGCCGGCCGAGGTCGACGACCCGCGCGCCGAGGAGCAGCCGCTCGCCGGGCGCATCGCGGTGGTCACCGGGGCGGCACGGGGCATCGGCGCGGCCATCGCCGACACCCTGGCCCGCGACGGCGCGTCGATCGTCGCCGTCGACATCCCGGCGGCCGGCGAGGGCCTGGCCCGCACCGCGAACCGCACCGGCGGCACCGCGCTGCAGCTGGACATCACCGCGTCGGACGCGGCGGACCGGCTGCTCTCGCACCTCGCCGACCGGCACGACGGCGTCGACATCGTGGTGCACAACGCGGGCATCACCCGCGACAAGCTGCTCGCGAACATGACCGCCGACCGCTGGAACTCGGTCCTCGCGGTCAACCTGGGCGCCCAGCTGACGATCAACGAGGCGCTGCTGGCGACGGGCTCCCCGCTGCACGAGGCCGGCCGCGTGGTCTGCGTGTCGTCGCAGTCGGGCATCGCGGGCAACCGCGGCCAGACCAACTACGCCGCCTCGAAGGCCGGTGTGATCGGGATGGTCCGCGCGCTCGCCCCGCGCTTCGCCGAGCGCGGCGCGACGATCAACGCCGTCGCACCCGGGTTCATCGAGACCGACATGACCGCGACGATGCCGCTCGCCACCCGCGAGGGCGGCCGCCGGATCAACTCGCTCAAGCAGGGCGGGCTGCCGGTCGACGTCGCCGAGGCCATCGGCTGGTTCGGCCGCGCCGAGTCCGGTGGGCTCAACGGGCAGGTCGTGCGGGTCTGCGGCCAGTCGATGCTGGGGGCCTGATGACCGTGGCCGAGGACCGGAAGGTCACCGAGCTGCCCGGCCCGCCGTCGCTGGGGCGGTACTACGCCTCCGCGGCCGCCCGGGCGGCGCTGCCCGGCGGCGCCGGCCGGTCGCTGCCCGCGACCGAGCTGGTCCGCCGCGGCGTGACCGTCGAGCAGGGGCACCTCGCCGACTACGCCCGGGTCTGCGGGTTCCGGGTCGGCGACGCCCTGCCGGTGACCTACCCGCACATGCTCACCTTCCCGCTGCAGGTCGCGCTGATGGCCGGCCGGTCGTTCCCGCTGCCGCTGCCCGGGCTGGTGCACATCGCCAACCGGATCACCGTGCACCGGGCGATCGCCCCGACCGAGACACTCGAGGTCCGGGTGTGGGCCGAGCGGTACACCCGCCACCCCAAGGGTGCGCAGGTGGACCTGATCGGCGAGGTCTCCGCGGACGGGGAGACCGTCTGGGAGGGCCGCAGCACCTACCTGGCCCGCGGGGCGACGGCCCCGGACGGCCCGGCGGGCGGCGACGGCACGGCCGACATCGCCGAACCCCCGGTCCCCACCGGTCCGGCGAACGCGCTGTGGCGGGTCCCGGGCGACATCGGGCGCCGCTACGCGGCCGTCTCCGGTGACGTGAACCCGATCCACCTGCATCCGCTCACCGCGAAGGCGATGGGCTTCCCGCGGGCGATCGCGCACGGCATGTGGACCGCGGCGCACGCCGCCGCCGCGCTGGAGGGCCGGGTCCCCGACGCCTGCACCTACGACGTCGTCTTCCGCAAGCCGGTGCTGCTCCCGGCGACGGCCGAGCTCGTGACCGAGCAGGCCGCAGGCGGTGCGTGGGGAATGGCCCTGCGCAGCGCCGAGGACGCGCACAAGCTCCACCTGGTCGGCCGCATCGGCGGGTAGACCGGATGCATGGACGAGGAACGACCCCGACCGGGTGGGCAGGTCCGCTCACCCGTTCGGGTGATTCTGGATCGGTCCACAGGCCGGTACAGCAACGTTCCCCCGATGACGAACGTCTTCCTCTGTGTCCACCATTCGTCATCCGACATCCGTGAGGAGGCCATGCGATGAACGAGGACACCCCGATCGAGATCGACGACCAGCACGACGACGAGTCGCACATCGTCCGCGGACTCGACTGACCATCCGGCAGGAGCTCGTCCCGGCGGGGTGGAACCCACCACCGCACGAGGACCGGCACGGGTTCGCGCAGACCCTCGATCAGGAGCTGCGCCACCCGCTCACCCGGATAGTGTCGGGCCCATGCTGGTCGAGCGCATGCGCCCGTTCACCTCGACGATCTTCACCGAGATCTCCCGCCTCGCGGTCGACACCGGTGCGATCAACCTCGGCCAGGGCTTCCCGGACACCGACGGTCCGGCCTCCCTGCTCGCCGACGCCGCCGCCAACATCACCGAGCGCGGCCTGAACCAGTACCCGCCCGGCCCGGGCGTGCCCGCGCTGCGCGAGGCCGTCGCCGCGCACCAGCACCGCTGGTACGGCCTCGAGGTCGACCCGGCCGACGTCGTCGTCACCACCGGGGCGACCGAGGCGATCGCCGCGACCCTGCTCGGGCTCTGCGGTCCCGGCGACGAGGTCGTCGCGTTCGAGCCCGCCTACGACTCCTACGCCGCCGCCGTCGCGCTGGCGGGCGCCACGCTGCGGACGGTGCCGCTGCTCCCGCCCGACTTCGGCTTCGACGACGACGCGCTGGCCGCCGCGTTCTCCGACCGCACCCGGGTGGTGCTGGTCAACACCCCGCACAACCCGACCGGCGCCGTGCTCACCCGCGACCAGCTGACCCGGGTCGGGGAGCTCGCCGTCGCGCACGACGCCGTCGTCGTCACCGACGAGGTGTACGAGCACATGGTCTTCGACGACGCCCGGCACGTGCCGATGGCGTCGCTGCCCGGGCTCGCCGAGCGCACCCTCACGATCTCCTCGGCGGGCAAGACGTTCTCGGTGACCGGCTGGAAGGTCGGCTGGGTGCACGGCCCGCCCGAGCTCGTCGCCGCGCCGCGGGCGGTCAAGCAGTTCCTCACCTTCCACGGCGGCGCCCCGCTGCAGCCCGCCGTCGCCCATGCGCTGGCCCTGGGCGACGACTTCTACACCGGCCTCACCGCGGACCTGGCCCGCAAGCGGGACCTGCTCTCCGCCGGGCTGCGGGCGGCCGGGTTCGACGTGCTCACCCCGCGCGGGACCTACTTCGTGGTCGCCGACCCGCGCCCCCTCGGGTTCGACGACGGCGTCGACCTGGCCTGGAAGCTGCCCTCGCTGTGCGGGGTGGCCGCGGTCCCGGTCTCGGTGTTCTGCCCGTCCGCGGAGGCGGTGCGGGCGTACCGGCCGTTCGTGCGGTTCGCCTTCTGCAAGCGCGACGACGTGCTGGAACGGGCGGCGGAGCGGCTGGCGGAGCTGCGGGCGTGAGCGTCGCGGCGAGCTGGGTGTCGGTGGTCGTCGGCGCCGCCCCGGAGCGGGTCTACGCGTTCGCCGGGGAGCGCTTCCACAACCCGGTGCGGGTGGTGGAGCACCCCGGCGGCGCCGAGGTCGTGTTCGGCGTGCGGCGCACCCCCGGGGCACCGGACGCCGACCACGCCGCGGACGTCGCCGCCGTCGTCGCGGACCTGGAGCGGCTGCGGGACCTGCTGGAGGTCACCGGCCCGCCCGCACCGCCCGCTTCACACTGACCACCAGCAGCGCGGACAGACCCGTCCACACCACGATCGACTGCACCGACAGGATCGGCAGCGCCACCACCGGGGCCAGCGTGTAGGCCAGCGCGATCCGCAGGGTCGCCTCCAGTGCCATCACGCACGCGGCGACGCCCGTCGCACGGCGCAGCGTCCGGCGGAACACCGGGTTGGCGGCCCACTGGCGCTCCATCAGCGCAGGCAGGTCGGGCCGCTGGGCGCTGCCGAAGAAGCGGCACACGTGGAACACCAGCGGGCGACGTCCGACCACCAGCGACCCGGCGAGCAGCAGCCCGAACGCGACGCTCTGGATCGCGTCGCGGGCGACGGCGAACCGGGCGTCGCCGCTGAGCAGCGACGTCGCCAGCCCGGCCGCGATGGTGACCAGCACGATCACCCCGACCGGGTTGAGCCTGCGGTGCCGCACCGCCTGCACCAGCACGTTCAGCGCGGGCGGCAGCGCGGACCAGGCCAGCGCCGCGACGTCGGACATGCCCTGCCCGGTCAGCACGACGTAGACGAGGTAGGGCAGCGCCGCGTCCACCAGCAGCGAGCCCACGGTCTGCCGCAGCACGGCGCCGCGGCCCGCGGGGGCCGGGGCCGCCGGGGTGGCCGTCGGTGTGGTGGTCGGGGTCATCGGTGCCTCCGGGGTACGGCGGATCGGACCCGACGACGGTCCCGCGCGCGCACCCCCTCCCGGATCCACCCGGGGGCCGACCCCGGGTGGAGATCGGCTCTCCACCCACCGGGGCCGGAATGCGGTCCCGATCTCCGACGGCCCGGATCACTCGATCGGCCTAGACTCCGGCCCATGGATGCGCAGCGACCCGCGACGCGGCCGGGCCGTCAGGTCGTCGGGTTGCCGGTGCGGGCCCTGCTCGCCCTCGTCGTGGCGTCGGCGAACGTCATCGGCGCGGCCGTGGTGCTGGTCATCGCAGCCTTCGTGCTGCCCCGTGAGCAGCTGCTCGACGCCGTGGAGATCCGGCTGGTCAACCTCGTCGTGCTGGGTGTCTACCTGCTCGTGGCGGTCCCGGTCGGGATCTGGTTCGGCCGCCGCAAGCTGACCGTGCGCCGCTCCTCGCGCGACCCGCAGGCGGACGAGCGACGGCTGGTGCTGCGGGCACCGGCCCGGATCACCTCGATGGTCGCGCTGCTGTGGATGGTGGCCGCGGTCCTGTTCTGCTTCCTGAACCTGCGCTACTCCGGCCGGCTGGGCTTCTCGGTGACCGCCACCGTGCTCATCGGTGGCGTGACCACGTCGGCGCTGTCCTACCTGCTGGTCGAGCGGATGCTGCGCCGCGCCGCGGCCCGGGTGCTGTCCGGGCGGCCGCCGAAGCGGCGTCGCCTGGTCACCGGGGTCATGCTGCGCTCGGTCGGGTTCTGGGCGCTCGGCACCGCGGTCCCGATCTCCGGGATCATGCTGGCCGGGCTCGTCGCGCTGGTGTTCGGCGACTCCTCACCCACCCAGCTCGCGGTCACCATGCTCGCGCTGGGCGGTACGGCGATCGGGGTCGGGCTGCTCACGACCCTCGGTGCCGCCCGCGCCATCGCCGACCCGGTGCTGGCGGTGCGCCGCGCGCTGGCCCGGGTGCAGGACGGCGACCTCGACGTCCGCCTGCCCGTCTACGACAACACCGAGCTCGGCCAGCTCCAGGCCGGCACGAACAGCATGGTCGAGGGACTGCGCGAACGGGAGCGGATCCGCGACCTGTTCGGCCGTCACGTCGGCCGCGACGTCGCCGAGGCCGCCTCGGCGCGCGGCGACGGCATCCGGCTCGGCGGCGAGGTGCGCCCGGTCGCCGTGCTGTTCGTCGACCTCGTCGGTTCGACGGCGATGGCCGCCCGCCGCCCGCCCGAGGAGGTCGTGGCGGTGCTGAACCGCTTCTTCGGGGTGGTCGTGGAGTGCGTCGAGCAGGCCGGCGGGTGGATCAACAAGTTCGAGGGCGACGCCGCGCTCGCGGTCTTCGGCGCCCCGCTCGACCTCGACGACGCCCCCGGCGCCGCGCTGAGCGCCGCCCGCTGCCTGGGCGCCCGCCTGGCCGAGGAGATGCCCGAGGTCGAGGCCGGGATCGGCGTCTCCGCGGGAGACGCGGTGGCCGGCAACATCGGGGACCCCCGCCGCTACGAGTACACCGTGATCGGCGACCCGGTGAACGAGGCCGCCCGGCTCACCGAGCTGGCGAAGTCGGAGCCGGGGATGGTCGTCGCGTCCGCGCGGGCCGTCGACGCCGCCGGTGCGGAGGCCGCGCGGTGGCGGGCCGGGGAGTCGGTGACGCTGCGCGGGCGGGACGAGCCGACCGGCGTCTGTGTGCCGGCCGAGCACACCCGGGACACCGCCCGGGACACCGCCGCACCCGTCGCATCCCGGGAAAACAGTCGTACGTGACTGCCGGCATGTCCTCGGGCAGGATGCCGCCATGGGCAACGGCGCTACCGAGTTCGGCGAGCAGACCGCCGCGGCGATCCGGCGGGTGCGACGGCACTCGCTCGGGGACCTCCTGCACCGGACCGCCGTCCGGTATCCGGGCAAGACCGCGGTCGTCGACGGCGACACCCGCTGGACGTTCGCCGAGTTCGACGCGGCGGTGAACCGGTGCGCCGCCGCCCTGACGGAGCAGGGGCTGGCCAAGGGCGACCGGCTCGCGCTGCTCTCGCACAACTGCCGCCAGTTCGCGGTGCTCGTCTACGCCACCGCGCGGCTCGGCGTGGTGCTCGTGCCGATCAACTTCATGCTGAACGCCGAGGAGATCGCCTTCATCCTCGACCACTCCCGGGCGACGGCGTTCGTCGTCGAGGACGCGCTGGCCGCCACCGGGGAGAAGGCGCTCGCGCAGTCGTCGGCGCCGGCGTCGGTCCGGGCCCGGATCGGTCTGTCCGGGCAGGCGTCGACCGGCGACTGGGCCGACCTGGACGCCTGGATCGACGGCGACGGCGACCCCGGCGAGCCCGACGTGCACATCGCCGACGACGACCCGCTGCGCCTCATGTACACCTCCGGCACCGAGTCGCGGCCCAAGGGCGTCATGCTGCCGAGCCGGTCGCTGATCACCCAGTACGTGTCGTGCGTCGTCGACGGCGGGATGACCCACGACGACGTCGAGCTGCACTCGCTGCCGCTCTACCACTGCGCGCAACTGGACTGTTTCCTGTCCGTCGACGTCTACCTGGGCGCGACCAGCATCATCCTCCCGTCGCCGGACCCGGCCCGGCTGCTGGAGACGATCGAGCGGGAGAGGGTCACGAAGCTCTTCTGCCCGCCGACGGTGTGGATCTCGCTGCTGCGCCACCCGGACTTCGACACCCGGGACCTGTCGAGCCTGCGCAAGGGCTACTACGGCGCGGCGGCGATGCCGGTCGAGGTGCTGCAGGAGCTGTCCCGGCGGCTGCCGGACGTGCGGCTGTGGAACTTCTACGGCCAGACCGAGACCTCGCCGCTGGCGACCCTGCTGGGCCCGGACGAGCAGCTCGGCCGTGCCGGGTCGGCCGGGCGGGCGTCGCTGAACGTCGAGACGCGCGTCGTCGACGACGAGGGCGACGAGGTCCCGCCGGGTGAGGTCGGCGAGATCGTGCACCGCAGCCCGCACGTGACGCTGGGGTACTACGAGAACGAGGAGAAGACCGCGGAGGCGTTCGCCGGCGGCTGGTTCCACTCCGGTGACCTGGGCGTGATGACGGCCGACGGGTACCTGTCCGTCGTCGACCGCAAGAAGGACATGATCAAGACGGGCGGGGAGAACGTGGCCTCCCGCGAGGTGGAGGAGGCGCTCTACCTGCTCGACGGCGTCGCCGAGGTGGCGGTGTTCGGCGTCAGCCACCCGCACTGGATCGAGGCCGTCACCGCGGTCGTGGTCCCGAAGGACGGCGTGACGCTGACCCGCGAGCAGGTCGACGCGCACGCGAAGGACAGGCTCGCCGGCTACAAGCGACCCAAGTACGTCGTGTTCGCCGACGCCCTCCCGAAGAACCCCAGCGGCAAGATACTCAAGCGGGAGCTGCGCACCGAGCACTCCGGGATCGCCGCCCGGGAGGGCTGAGCCCGCTCCGGCGTCAGCAGCCCGGCCGGACCACGAACTCGGCCTCCACCTCGGCCCGGACGGTGATGTCGTCCGGGGCGAGCAGCGTCCCGAGCCCGCCGTCGTCGGATCCGGCGCCCCAGCTGCCGGGCGCGCTCACGGCCCGGGCGCTCATCGCGACCGCCCGGGTGCCGAGCATCCCGGTGTCGGCGACCGAGCGCGGGGCGACGGTGCCCAGGTCCAGGGCGTCGGCGTAGTCCTGGGCGCGTTCGACGGCCTGGCGCAGCGCGTCCTGCCGGGCCGCGCGCTCGACCTCGCGGCGGTGGTCGCGGGCCAGGTCCCAGGTGATCCCCTGGACCTGCGCACCGGCGAACCGGTCCACACCGGACAGCCACGCGCCGAGCCGGGCGACGTCGTCGAACTCCACCGACACCGACACCGACGCATGGTGCACCGGCGGCTGCGGGCGTCCCTCGAACTGCGGCTGCTCGACCCAGCTGCGGGCCTGGTCGACGACGTAGCGCCGGACCGGACCGGCGTCGGGGTCGTGCAGGCCGCGCACGTCGGCGACGAGCGCCGCGGTGCCGCGCTCGACCTCCGCCCGCACCGGGGCGGCCTCGGGGCCCTGCGCCTCCACGACGACGAGCGCGGTGCCGCGCTCGGCGGGCACCTGCCGCTCGTGCTCGCCCCGGACCCTGATCACGACGTCGCTCATGCCAGCTTCTCCCACAGGAATCCGTAGGCCAGTGCGGCCATCCTCGCGGCCTGCGCGTTGTCCGCGGCGCCGCCGTGCCCGCCCTCGATGTTCTCGTAGTAGGTCACGTCGTGACCGGCGGCCTCCAGCGCGGCGGTGAACTTGCGGGCGTGGCCGGGGTGCACCCGGTCGTCGCGGGTGGAGGTCAGCAGGATCGTCGGCGGGTAGTCGGCCGCGTCGTCGATCAGGTGGTACGGCGAGAACGTCCGGATGAACTCCCAGTCGTCGGTGTCCGGGTCGCCGTACTCGGCCATCCAGGAGGCGCCGGCGAGCAGGTGGCTGTAGCGCTTCATGTCCAGCAGCGGCACCTGGATCACCACCGCGCCGAACAGCTCCGGGTAGCGGACCAGCATGTTCCCGGCCATCAGCCCGCCGTTGCTGCCGCCCTGCACGGCGAGGTGCGCCCGCGAGGTGATGCCGCGGTCGACCAGGTCCCGGGCGACGGCGGCCATGTCCTCGTAGGCCCGTGGCCGCTTCTCGCGCAGCGCCGCCCGGTGCCAGCGCGGCCCGTACTCGCCGCCGCCGCGCAGGTTCGCGACCGCGTACACGCCGCCGCGCTCCAGCCAGGACCGGCCGGTGCCGCCGGAGTAGCCGGGCGTCATCGGGATCTCGAAGCCGCCGTAGCCGTAGAGCAGGGTGGGGGCGGAGCCGTCGAGGGGCAGGTCCTTCGCCCGGACCAGGAAGTAGGGGACCCGGGTGCCGTCGTCGCTGGTCACGAACTGCTGCTCGATGACGTGGCGGGACGCGTCGAAGAACGTGGGCGCGCTGCGCAGCGGACGGGGCTGTTCGCCGATCGTCGCGATCGACAGCGTCGACGGGGTCAGGTAGTCGGTGACGATCAGCCAGACGTCGTCGCTCTCGTCGGCGTCGACCGCGGCGACGGTGACGCTGCCGAACTCCGGTGCCCCGGTGAACGGCGTGCGGGTCCAGCCCTGCTCGCCCGGGGTGAGCACGACGAGCCGGTCGACGACGTGTTCCAGCACGTCGAGCACGAGGTGGTGGCGGGTCCAGGTGTACCCGGCGAGCGAGGAGGAGTCGGTGGGCTCGAACAGCACCTCCCACGAGGGGGTGCCGGCCAGGACGTCGTCGAAGCGGGCGGCGAGCAGCGAGCCCGCGGTGAACGAGCCCCAGTCCTCGCGCAGCTCGACGGTGCACCACTCGCGGTGCACGTCGGTCATCGCGGAGTCGGGGACGTCGATCCTGGTGAGGGTCCCGTCCGCGCCGATCAGGTGGAGCTCGTCGGCGTAGAAGGCCATCGCCCGGCGCAGGAAGTCCCGCTCGAAGCCGGGGGTGTGGTCGCGGAACGCCGAGATGCTGAGGTCGGTCTCCTCGCCGGCGTAGACCAGCTCGGCGGACTCGAGGGCATCGCCGCGGCGCAGCCGGCGCACCGTGCGCGGGTAGCCCGAGGTCGTCATGGTGCCCGGGCCGAGGTCGGTGGACAGGTAGACGGTGTCGCGGTCGATCCAGCTCATCCCGCCCTTCGCCTCGGGGCGGGAGAACCCGCCGTCGACGAAGCTGCGGGTCGGCAGGTCGAACTCGCGCGTGACGTCGGCGTCGGCGCCGCCGCGGGACAGGTCGACCAGCGCGCGGTCGAGGTCCGGGCGCAGGAACCGGGCACCGTGCCAGACCCAGTTCTCGCCCTCGGCCGCGTTGAGCGCATCGACGTCGAGCAGCACCTCCCACTCGGTGTCGGCGCTCCGGTAGGACTCCGGGGTGGTGCGCCGCCAGAGGCCGCGTGGGTGCTGCTCGTCGGTCCAGAAGTTGTAGTAGTGCCCGCCGCGGGCGGTGACGAACGGGATCCGGTCGCGGGAGTCGAGGACCTCGCGGATCCCCGACTCCAGCTCGGCGAACAGTGGGGTGCCGGTCAGCCGCGCCTCCGTGCGGGCGTTGCGCTGCGACACCCATTCCAGGGCCTCGGTGCCGGTGACGTCCTCGAGCCAGGCGTGCGGGTCGTTCGTCATGACCCGATCATCGCTCACACGAACGGCGCGACAGTGATCCCGGCCCGGGCGAGCTCGTCACGGACCCGTCGGGCGGTCGCGACGGCGCCGGGGGAGTCGCCGTGCAGGCAGGCGGACTCGGCACGGACGACGACGTCGCTGCCGTCGACCGCGCGCACCGTCCCCGTCCCGACCACGCGGACGAGCCGTTCGGCCGCCTCCGCGGGGTCGTCGAGCAGCGCACCCGGTTCGCCGCGCGGCACGAGCCCGCCCTGACCGGTGTAGCCGCGGTCGACGAAGAACTCGCCCACCGCGCGCAGCCCGGCCCGCTCGGCCTCCGCGAGCAGCTCGGACCCGGGCAGCCCGAGCACCGGCAGCGACGGGTCGTACGCCCGCACCGCCCGGACGACCGCGCGCGCCTGCGCGGTGTGGGTCCGCGTGGCGTTGTAGAGCGCGCCGTGCGGCTTGACGTAGCGGACCCGGGTGCCCGCGGCCCGGCACAGGGCCTCGAGGCCGCCGATCTGGTAGAGCACGTCGTCGGTGAGCGCGTCGGGCTCGATGTCGAGGAACCGGCGCCCGAACCCGCGCAGGTCCGGGTAGGACACCTGCGCCCCGACGACGACCTCCGCCCCGGCCGCCCCCGCGGTCGTGACCCGCAGCGTCGAGGGGTCCCCGGCGTGGAACCCGCACGCGACGTTCGCCGAGGTGACGAGCCCGAGCATCGCCTCGTCGTCGCCGAGGGTCCACCGGCCCCAGGACTCGCCGAGGTCGGCGTTCAGGTCGATCGTGCTCACGGGCGTGTCCTCGGTGTCGGTGTCGGTCCGGGGTCCAGTGTGACCGGTCCCGGCAGCCCGGCCCGGCAGTCGGATGGTCGGGTGCCTCGGGTCCGGTCTGGTCCGGTCCGCTCCGATCCGTGCCGGAGCGTGGACGGGGCTGTGTGGGGGCGCGATCCGGTGAGCCGCCCGGGATCGTGCCATCTCGCCCGGAACCGGGGGGCACGGCAGGGTACTGGTTCTCCGAGTTCGCTTACCCGGTAAGCGAATTCGGAGAAGAGGGGTGTCCGGGCACCCGGCCCGTCCCGGCGTGGAGGCGTCGCCCCGCCGGCACCCCTGTCCCGGTCAGCCCTCCTGCAACGCACCCGCCCGCACCAGGACGGCGGCCCGGTGCCCCACGCGGACCCGTTCGAGGGGGCGGACCCCGCCCGGCAGCGGCACCGTCCGGCCGCGTCCGACGGCCACGACCACGGCGTCCGGGCGCAGCACGGTCGCGACCGCGCGGAGGAACTCGACCCCGGGGTCCCGGTTGTCGGCTGTGTCCCGGATGGGCCCGGTGCCGCGGACGGGCCCGGCGTCGGGGGCCGGGGCGTCGGCCCCGCCGGGCCGGGTCGGGGAGGCGGCCCAGGCCGTCCGGTGCCCGTGCGGCAGGTCGGCCAGGACGAGGTCCGGGCCGGTGGCGGCCCGGGGCGCCGCATCCGACGCGGCCCCGACCGACCCGGTGCCGCCGATCCCGGTGCCGCCGATCCCGGTGCCGCCCGCGTCGCGCAGACCGGCGCCGGCCAGTGCGCGCCGGACGGCGGCGGTGTCCCGGGCGTCGGCGGGCGCGACGGACCAGGCCGGGGTGCTCGCCGGGACCAGGGTCCGGGCGGCGGTCGCGGCGTCGGCGTAGGACGGCTTGTCGTGCCGGGCCGCGAGGGCGTCGAGGTCCGCGGCTCGGGCGGCGAGGCCGCCGGGGTCGAGCAGGGCGAGGTTGCGGCGGGCCAGGTCGAGCGGCTCGGGGTCGGCGTCGGTGCCCACCAGCCGCGCGAGGCAGGGCACGAGCAGACCCAGCACGGTGAGCGTGACCCCGGCGCCGCAGCACGGGTCCCACACGGTGAGCGGGGCGTCGGCGGGCAGGTGGGTGCGGGCGCGGCCGGCGAGCTCGACGGTCAGGCGTACCGGGAGGGTCGGGCGGCCCGGCGCCGACGCCAGCACCGCGTCGAGCGCCGCGTGGTTCGCGGCCGGGGCGTGGCGGTACTGCACCCGGGCAGTCCAGCAGCCCGCGGCCGCACCGGTTCCGGCGGGTGGCCGGTCAGCGGGTGCGGCGGTGCAGCCAGAACGCCACACCGCCGACCAGCAGCGCGACGACCACCAGCGCGCCGACGATCTGCGGGCCCGCGGTCCCGGCCAGGTAGCTGAGCGGGAGCCCGGCCAGCGCGATGATCAGCACCCAGGCGACCACCCGGCGGGTCGCGGGGCCCTCCGGGCCGGGTGTGTTCCGATCGTGCTCCATGTCCGGAACGTACCGGTCGGGCGACGCGGCGGTGCCGGCCCGGGTCCGGCCCGGGCTCCCGCGGGCGCCGGTACCGGGGCTCAGCCGGTGTTCTTCATCCCGGCCGCGATCCCGTTGATCGTCAGCAGCAGGGCGCGCTCCAGGTCGGGATCCGGGTCGTCGCCCGCGGCCCGGCGCTGGGCGAGCAGCTCGACCTGCAGGTGGTGCAGCGGCTCGAGGTAGGTGTCGCGCACCGACAGCGTGCCCCGCAGCACCGGGTGCCGGGCGAGCAGCTGGTCCTCCCCGGTCACCGCGAGCAGCTCGCGGCGGGTCAGCTCGTGCTCGGCCCGGATCTGCGCGAACAGTCCCTGCTGCTCCGGCTCCACCAGGGTCGCGACGTAGTTCGACGCGATCCGCAGGTCGGTCTTCGCCAGCGTCATCTCCACGTTGCCGATCAGGTTCCGGAAGAACGCCCACTCCCGCATCTCGGCGAGCTCGGCGGCGTAGCCGGCCTCGCGGGCGGCCTTCAGGCCCGTACCCAGGCCGTACCAGCCGGGCACGACCATCCGGGTCTGGGTCCAGCCGAACACCCACGGGATCGCCCGCAGGTCGTCGACCGTCGGCTCGCCCTGCCCCGGTCGCTTCGACGGCCGCGACCCGACGTTGAGCCGCCCCAGCTCCTCCACCGGCGTGGCCGCGGTGAAGAACAGCGGCAGACCCGGATCGTCGACGAGCGTCCGGTAGGTCGCGGTGGCCGCCTCGGACACGCAGTCCATGACCTCGTCCCAGCGCTTCAGGGTCTCGGCCGGCCAGCGCGACGCCTGGTGCAGCAGCGACGCGTCCAGCATCGACGCCAGCAGGATCTCCAGGTTGTCGTGCGCCAGGCTGGGCAGCGAGTACTTGTCGGAGATGACCTCGCCCTGCTCGGTGAGCTTCATCGTGGCGTCGACCGACCCGAACGGCGCCGACGCGATGGCCTCACCGGCCGGACCACCACCGCGCCCGACCGACCCGCCGCGGCCGTGGAACAGCCGCAGCCGCACCCCGTGCTCGGCCGCCACGTCGCGCAGCTGCCGCTGCGCCCGGTGGATCTGCCACTGCGACGCGGTGATCCCCGCGCCCTTGTTGGAGTCGGAGTACCCCAGCATGATCTCCTGCAGGTCACCGCGGTTGCGGACCTGCTGCCGGTACCCCGGGTCCGACAGCAGCCCCTCCAGCAGCTCCCCGGCCCGTGACAGCTCCTCCACCGTCTCGAACAGCGGCACGAGGTCGATCGAGGAGCGCGGGTCGTCGCCGATCTCGACCATGTACGCCTCGCGGGCCAGCACGGCGACGGCGAGCAGGTCGTCGACGTCGCGGGCCATCGAGACGATGTAGGTCCGCACGACCTCGTCGCCGAACTCGTGCTGCAGCGCGTGCACCGTGTCGAACAGGTCCAGCACCGGTGCGGCGGCCTCGGGCACGCCGTAGTGGCGGCGGAACAGCGGCCGCTTGCTGCGCAGCTCCGCCGAGAGCAGCTCGCGGCGCTCGTCGCGGGTCAGCTCGGCGTAGGGCTTGCCCAGCTCGCCGAGCCCGTCGAACACCGCGCCGAGCGCGTCGTGGTGCTTCTGCGAGTGCTCGCGCACGTCCATCTCGACCAGGTGCAGGCCCAGCGCGCGGGCCGAGCGGATCGCCCGGGCCAGGGTGCCGCCGGCGATCCGGGCGCCGTGGTGGCCGCGCAGCGACCGGTCGACGACCAGCAGGTCCTCCAGATGGCCGGCCGACCCCAGGTAGTCGACGCCCGGCTCGTGCGCGGCGCCGGCCGCGATCCGCCGGCGGGTGTTCTCCAGCCGGGCCGCGACGTAGGACAGCTTGAGCCGGTACGGCTCGTGCGCGTTGAGCCGGATGTAGCGGTCGTGCACCGCGGGCAGCGCGCGGCGGTCCCGGGCCAGCGAGCCGCGCAGCTCCTCCGACACCCCCATCACCCGCGTCGACACCGACAGCTCGAAGACCAGCTTCTCCACCAGCGCGGTGTGGATCCGGATCGCCCGGTCGGCGTTGAGCTCCAGCACCTCGCGGGTCACCGCGGGGGTGACGTTGGGGTTGCCGTCGCGGTCGCCGCCGACCCACGACCCCAGCACGAGCGGACGCGCGTCGTCCGGGATCTCCAGCCCGGCCTCGGCGGCCTCCCGGGCGAACTCGCCCAGCAGGTCCGGGACGGTCCGCTCGCCGAGCCGGGCCGCGAACCAGGCGACGTTGCGGGCCTCGTCGATCACCATCGGCTTGCCGGGGCGGATGTCGTCGGTCTGCCACAGCAGGTCGACCAGCGCGGCGAGCTCCTCGTCGGGCGCCCGGTCGTCGAGGGCGTCGACGACCCGGCGCAGGATGCCCAGCACCGACTGCCGGGTCGACTCGGTCGGGTGCGCGGTGAACACCGGGCGCAGCTCGGCCCGGGCCAGCACGTCGGCGACCTCGTCCGGGTCGGCCTCGGTGGCCAGGCGGCGCAGCACCGTCCGCAGCGGTCGCGCGTCGGCCGGGCGTAGTTCCCGCAGCTCACGGGACCGGTGCAGCTGCTCGGCGACGTTGGCCAGCTGGAAGTACTGGGAGAACGCCCGCGCCAGCAGCACCGCGGTGCCGGTGTCGATCCCGTCGAGCAGGGCCGCGACGACGTCCGGCCCGGCCTCGCCGCGCGCGGAGTCCCGGGCCGCCCGGCGCACCTGCTCGACCAGCTCCAGGACCTCGGGACCGGACTCGTCGGACAGCGTCCGCCCGAGCATCGTCGACAACCGCCGGATGTCGGCGCGCAGCGCCTTCTGCTCGCTCTCGCTGACGACGCCCGAGTGCGCGGTCAACGAGTCGGGGGCGAGTGCGGTGGTCTCCGAGGGGCTCACGCAGGCTCTCCGGTTCTCCGCGCGGTGGCGCGGGGCGGGGACGGACCGCTCGCGTCGTCGGGAACGGGTTCGGGCAGCGGCATCGTCCCCCGCCGGCGCGGGGCGGGGCCATCGCTGGCGCCCCCCGTAACCCCCGGGAAACCTGATTAGCACGGACTCGGACACATCCGAACGACATCGCACATCGTCGCGGTCGCACTGGGCGCACGACCCGCTGGCTCCGTCGCACCCCCGGTGCCTTCCTCGGCGGCGGTGGGATCGGGGTGCGGACGGCCGGACGCCCCGCCGCGCGGGAGGCGCGGCGGGGCGTCGGGGACGTGCGGGGTGACGCGGGGTCAGCTCGCGTCGAGGTCCTGCTCCAGCAGCGCGGCCAGCGCCGCGACGGCGGCCTCGCCCCGCTCGTCGTCGGAGGAGGTCAGCACGACCTCCTCGCCGGACTTCACGCCCAGACCCATCACCGACAGGATCGAGGCGGCGTCGACCGGACCGCGCTCACCGTCGGCGGTCCCGATCCTCACCTTGACCCCCTGCTCCTTGGCGGCGGTCACGAACAGGTTGGCGGGGCGGGCGTGCAGCCCGACCGACGAACCGACCTTCACACGGCGCTCGGCCATGGTGGGTGCTCCTTCTCTCGGGTGGGTCAGCCCGCGACCGGCGCGGCGGCCGGGGCGGTGGCGGTCTGCTCGGCGGCGGCCGGGGCCGGGGTGCGGCGGGCCGACTTCAGGCCGACGACCAGGGCGGCGGAGACCAGGGTGCCCGCGATGATCGCCAGCAGGTAGGCGAACGGGTTGCCGATCAGCGGGACCACGAAGATGCCGCCGTGCGGGGCCCGCAGCGTCGCCCCGAAGGCCATCGACAGCGACCCGGCCACCGCGGACCCGGCCATCAGCGACGGGATGACCCGCAGCGGGTCGGCCGCGGCGAACGGGATCGCGCCCTCGGTGATGAACGAGGCGCCCAGCAGCCAGGCGGCGCGGCCGTTCTCCTGCTCGGCCTTCGTGAACAGGTTCCTGCGGACGGCGGTGGCCAGGGCCAGCGCCAGCGGCGGGGTCATGCCGGCGGCCATGACCGTGGCCATGATCATCAGCGCGGTCTCGGAGCCGGTGGACAGCCCGGCGACGGCGAAGGCGTAGGCGGCCTTGTTGACCGGGCCGCCCATGTCGAAGGCCATCATCAGGCCGAGCAGGGCGCCGAGCAGGATCGCGTTGGTGCCCGAGAGGCCGTTGAGCCAGTTGGTCAGCCCGGTCGTGGCGGCCGCGAGCGGCGTGCCGACGACCAGGAACATGATCGCGCCGACGACGGCGGTACCGATCAGCGGCAGCACCAGCACCGGCATGATCCCGGCCAGGGCGCGCGGCGGCTGCCACAGCTTGAGGCCGTAGATGACCGCACCGGCGAGCAGACCGGCGACCAGGCCGCCGAGGAACCCGGCGTGGGTCTGGACGGCGATCATGCCGCCGACGAAGCCGGGCACCAGGGCCGGGCGGTCGGCGATGGCGTAGGCGATGAAGCCGGCCAGGACCGGGACCAGGAAGCCGAACGCCAGGCCACCGACCTGGAAGAACAGCGCGGCCCAGGACTGCAGGGCACCCGGGTCGAACGCGACCGAGGCCACGCCGTCGTCACCGAAGGAGACGACGTCGGGCGCCTCGGTGATCTGGTAGCCGCCCAGGGCGAAGCCCAGCGCGATCAGCAGACCGCCGGCGGCGACGAACGGGATGACGTAGGAGACGCCGGTCATCAGCCAGCCGCGCAGCTTCGCTCCGAAGCCGGCGCCGAAGTTCTTGGTGTCCAGGTCGGACCCGTCGCGCGGGGCCGGGACGGCGGCCGCGGCCGAGCCCTTCGGCTGCGCGGTGGCCTTCGCGACGGCCTGCTCGATCAGGCCCGGCGCGCCGCCGATGGCCTTCTTCACCGGCGAGGTGACGGTCGGCAGGTGCGCGAAGCGCTCCTTGTCCCGTACCTCGACGTCGGCGGCGAGGATGATCGCGTCGGCCTCGTCGAGCTGGGCCCGGGTGAAGGGCGTCGAGCCGGCCGAGCCCTGGGTCTCGACGACGATCTCGTGGCCCGCCTCCTCGGCGGCGACCTCGAGGGCCTCGGCGGCCATGTAGGTGTGGGCGATGCCCGTCGGGCACGCGGTGACGGCGAGGAGCTTCACGCTCCCACCTCCTGCTGGATGAAGGTCGCGACGGCGGCCGGGTCGGTGGCGTTGCGGAGCTCGTTCTTGAACGAGGCGCGGACCAGGCGACGGGCCAGCGCGGCGAGCACCGTCATGTGGTCGGTGTTGCCGCCCTCGGGGGCGGCGATCATGAAGATGAGGTCGGCGGGGCCGTCCTCGGCGCCGAAATCGACACCCGACGGCGCCCGGCCGAAGGCCAGCGTCGGCTCGGTGACGGCCGCGGAGCGGCAGTGCGGGATGCCGATGCCGCCCTCCAGGCCGGTCGGCATCTGGGCCTCGCGGGCCTCGATGTCGGCGAGGAACGCGTCCAGATCGGTGACCCGGCCGGCCTTCACCAGGCGCTCGGCGAGCGCGGTGACGGCGGTCCTGCGGTCGGCCGACGGCACGTCGAGGTCGACCAGATCTGCGGTGATCAGTGCGGTCATGCGGCATCTCCGGTGAGGGCGAGGGTGACGTCCGGCGTGGGTGCCAGTTCGACGTCGTCGATTCGGATGTCGGCCGGACCCGGCGTGGCGGAGCCGGGCAGTCGGCAGGCGGCGGCGCCGTAGGCCACGGCCTGCCGCAGGGCGTCGGGTCCCTCCCCACCCGCGGCCAGGAACCCGGCCAGGGTGGAGTCACCGGCGCCCACCGTGCTGAGCACGGTGATCGGAGGGGTCCGGGCGTGGTACTCGCCGGACCGGTCGACCAGCAGGGCGCCACCGGCGCCCAGGCTGACCAGGACCGCGCCGATCCCGCGGGCACGCAGCTCGCGGGCGGCCAGCAGCACGTCGCCGAGGCTGCCCAGCGGGCGCCCGACGAGCTCGGCCAGCTCGGCGTGGTTGGGCTTGACGAGGTCGGGGGCCGCCGCGACGGCGTGGTGCAGCGGCGCGTCCGAGGTGTCGACGGCGATCCGCAGGCCGGGCCGGCGGCAGCGCCGGACCAGCTCGGCGTAGAAGTCGTCGCCGACGCCCGACGGCAGCGAGCCGCAGCCCACCAGCCAGGTCGCGCCCGCGCCGAGCGCGCAGGCCCGGTCCATCAGGGCCTCGACCTCGTCGGCGGCCAGGTGCGGGCCCCGCTCGTTGATCTTCGTGGTGACGCCGTCCGGCTCGACCAGGGTGATGTTGACCCGGGTGGCCTCGGTGATCGGCACCGCGACGGTGGTGACGTCGGTCGGCTCCAGCAGTGCGGCCAGCCGCTCGCCGGGCGTCGCGCCCGACGGCATCAGGGCCACCGTGCGGTGCCCGGCCGAGGCCAGGGCGCGGGCGACGTTGACGCCCTTGCCGCCGGGGTCGATCCGGACCGACTCGGCCCGGTGGACCTCGCCGCGCACCAGGTGCGGCAGCGCGATGGTCCGGTCCAGGCTCGGGTTCGGGGTGACCGTCACGAACATCCGTGGAGCGGGGACGGAACGGGGTGTCATGCGCGTACCACCTTGGGGCCGGCGGCCTCCAGCGCGGCGGCGTCCGCCGCGTCGAGGCCGGTGTCGGTGATCAGCGTGTCGACCTCGGCCAGCGTGCCGAAGCGGACGAACTGGTCGGAGCCGAACTTGCTGGCGTCGGCGAGGACGACGGTGCGGCGGGCGGCGCGCAGCATCGCCCGCTTGGTCGCGCCCTCGCCGGTGTCGGGTGTGGTGAGGCCGCGTGCCACGGAGAAGCCGTTGGTCCCGAGGAAGGCGACGTCGATGGTGAGACCGGCCAGCACCTCGGTGCCCCAGTCGTCGACGGTGGCGAGCGTCGTCCCGCGGACGCGGCCGCCGAGCAGCCGCAGGTCCACGTTCGGGCGCCCGGCCAGCGAGGACGCGATCGGCAGCGAGTTGGTGACGACGGTGACGTCGCGCTCGCGGGGCAGGGTGCTCGCGAGCCGGGAGGTCGTGGTCCCGGCGTCGAGCAGGACGGTCGCGGCGGTGCCCAGCTCGGCGAGGGCGGCCTTGGCGATCCGCTCCTTCTCCGCGCCGAACTGGCTGTCGCGCTGGCCGACCCCGGGCTCGAAGTTCAGCAGGTCCGACGGGATCGCCCCGCCGTGCACCCGCCGGACGAGGGCCTGGCGCTCCAGGGCCCCGAGGTCCCGGCGGATGGTCTCGGGGGTGACATCGAGCTCCTCGGCGACAGCGGCCACGTCGACCCGGCCCCGATCCCGGGTCCGGTCGAGCAGCCACTGCTGACGCTCCGCTGCGTACATCTTTGTTCGCTCCCGCTTCGATGCTTGCTTGTGTCTGAGTATGTGGGTTTTACTGTGTTTGTCAACGGGTCACGTCGAAGTAACCCCGGGAGCCACTCATGTCGAGCACGACCGCCCTCACCGGAATCCCCGCCAGCCCCGGCCGTGCCGGCGGCCGCGTCGTCCGTGTCGCCGAGCCGCCGGGGGAGCCGGCCGCCGGCCCCGCCCCGGCCGACGCCGCCGCCGAGGCCGCGCGGATCGCGCCGGCCGTCGAGCTGGTCTCCCAGCGCCTGACCGCGCGCGCCGCGACCGTCGACGGGGACGCGCGGGAGGTGCTCGAGGCGACCGTGACGATGGTCGGGGACCCGGCCCTGCTGGAGAGCGCGCAGGACCTGGTCACCGGCCAGGGCCGCCCCGCCGCGCGCGCGGTGTGGGAGGCCGCGAACTCCTTCGCGGAGATGCTGTCGTCGATGGGCGGCTACATGGCCGAGCGCGCCCGCGACATCCACGACGTGCGGGACCGCATCGTCGCCGAGCTGCTGGGGCTCCCGGCGCCGGGCGTCGCCGACCTTGTCGACCCGGCCGCGCCGGCGATTCTGGTGGCGACCGACCTGGCCCCGGCCGACACCGCCGGGCTGAAGCCGGGCGTCGCCCTCGCCCTGGTCACCGAGCAGGGCGGCCCGACCAGCCACACCGCGATCCTCGCGCGCTCGCTGGGGATCCCGGCGGTCGTCGGCTGCGCGGGCGCGACCCGGATCGCCGAGGGCGCCGCGCTGACCGTCGACGGCGGCACCGGTGAGGTCGTCGAGGTCGCCACCCTCGACGAGGCCACCGCGTTCGCCGCCGCCGCCTCGGTCACCGCCGAGTGGGACGGCGTCGGCCGGACCGCCGACGGCCTGGTCGTGCCGGTCCTGGCCAACGTCGGTGACGGCCCCGGCGCGGCGAAGGCGGCGGACGCCCGGGCCGAGGGCGTCGGCCTGTTCCGTACCGAGCTCGCGTTCCTCTCCGCGGCCGAGGAGCCGACCGAGGCCGCCCAGCGCGAGGTCTACACCGCGGTGCTGTCCGCGTTCTCCGGCAAGCCGGTCACCGCCCGCACCCTCGACGCGGGCGCGGACAAGCCGCTGCCGTTCCTGTCGCTCGACGGCGAGCCCAACCCGGCGCTGGGCGTGCGCGGCCTGCGGATCGCCCGCGTCCCCGGCAACGGCGACGGCGTGCTGGAGCGCCAGCTCGCCGCGCTCGCCGCCGCGGCGAAGGAGACCGGCGTCGCGCTCAAGGTGATGGCGCCGATGGTCGCCACCGCCGAGGAGGCACGCTGGTTCGTGCAGCGCTGCCGAGCGCACGGCATCGAGCAGGCCGGCGTGATGATCGAGATCCCGGCCGCGGTGCTCACCGCCGACGAGATCATGGCCGAGGTCGACTTCGTCTCGGTCGGCACCAACGACCTGGCCCAGTACCTGTTCGCCGCGGACCGGCAGTCCGGGCCGGTGGCGGCGCTCAACGACCCGTGGCAGCCTGCCCTGCTGCGGCTGCTCGGGCTGCTCGGCGAGGCGTCGGCGCGCACCGGCACCCCGGTCGGGGTGTGCGGCGAGGCCGCCGCCGACCCGGGGCTCGCCGCGGTGCTGGTGGGGCTCGGTGTCGCGAGCCTGTCGATGGGCTCTGGCGCGCTCGCCGCGGTCGGGGCGAACCTGGCCGGGCTGACGGTGGAGCAGTGCCGCGAGCGGGCCCGCGCGGCCTGCGCCGCGGCCGACCCGATCGCGGCCCGGCGGGCGGTCGCCGCCCTCGACGGCTGATCGTCCGTTCGTCCTCCCGCCCGGCCGTGTGGTGGGCGGACCGGCGGTCGTCACGCCGCTGGTCGCAGTGACCTGCGGTCCCACCGGACGTACCCGGCCGCCGGTTGCCCTCGGCGACCCGCGGTTGTTGGCTCGACACACGGCGTGATCCCGCAGTCGCGAACCGGGGCGCCGTCCGACGACCGGAGGTCACCCATGTCCGAGGGACCGCTTGCCCACGCCGTCCGGGTGGCCTCGGAGCAGGCCTACGTCGACGGGCTGTCCGAGGGCCGCCGCGAGGCCTGGGAACGGGCCTCGGGCGCCCGTCCGGAACCGGCGTCGAAGCGGCTGCTCGTGCACCTGTCGCACTCCATCGAGCGCGCCGTGATGTCCGGGCCGCGGGAGGACCCGACCGTCGTCGTCGCGCTGTTCCAGCAGCTGCGCTTCTTCGACCGCGAGCGCGAGGTCTACGCGCGGATGGCCCAGGCCGGGATGCACGTCGTCGTCGCCTTCGCCGACGGCGGGGTGCACGACGTGCCGGACGGCGTCCACCTCGTGGTGCTGGACCCGGCGGAGCCGCTGGCGTCGGAGTGGAGCGTCGTCGCGCTCGGGCCCGGGGCGGGTGCGTTCCTGGTCGCGACCGACCAGTACACCCGCGACCCGCGCGAGCAGGGCGAGGCCGGTCGGGTGTTCCTCGGCCGCTGGGGCTACGCCCGCGCCCAGGCCGGGACCGAGCTCGCGCGGCTGCGGTTCGCGCTGGGGGACCGGCTGCCGGCCTCGGTGCGGCGCACGGTGGACGAGCTGCTCGGCTCCTCGATGCCGACCGGCGGCGACCCGGCGGCGTCGGCGGGCACCACCGGCGAGGCCTGGGCGACGACCTCGCTCAACCACATGATCGACCGGCTGCTGTCGGCCCGGGCCGGTACCCGTGAGCTGCGGTCCCAGCTGGCCGACGCCCAGCGCGCCGCGGCCGCCCGGACCACCGCCGCGGTCGACCCGGCGAGCGGTCTGCCCACCGCCGAGGCCCTGGACCGCTTCGCCGGTCCGGCCGGGCCGGAGACGCTGCCCGTCGGCCTCGCGCTGTTCGACCTGCCCGGCCTCGACGGCTCCGTCGTGCACGACGACGACCGCGCCGCCTGGTTCGCCGCCCACCAGGTCGCGGCGGCGATGACCCAGCCGCTCGGCCCGGTCGACGCGGCCCTGCGGCTGTGCGAGCGCGAGTTCGCGCTGGTCGTGCCCGGTGCCTCCGACCGGCACCTGGCCGGGCTCTGCGACCGGGTCGGCGAGCGGCTGGCGCTGGCCTCGCAGGGCTGGCCGGGCATCGCGCTGGCCGGGCGGGTCGCGTTCGCGGTCACGACGACCCGGCCGCTGCCGCTGGCCGACCTGCGCGAGGCGCTGGCCCACCTGCCCGAGGAGCCGGGCGACGCCGGCCCGGTCGACGCCGGGCGGAACCCGGCCGGGGACCGGATCGTCGTCGCCCCGACCGGCCGGGAGAGCGCTCCGGCGCGGCCGTCCCCGGAGCCGTCGGCCGCGGCCCGGCACCGCGGTCCGGACGACGCCGCGCCGCGCCCGCGCCCGGCCGGGCACGGCGGCGGGTTCGACGACCCGGTCGCGCCCCCGCCCGACGCGCACGCCCCGCCGCCGCGGCCGGCGCCGGCCCCGCCGCCGTCGCGGCCCCGGCCCTACCTCGACGCGTCCTCGACCGGCCCGCAGTCGGTCACCGGCGAGGCGCCCGCCGACCCGCGCGCCGCGGCGCAGGAGGCGCTGCGCCGCCTGGTCCAGGGCGACCAGGGTGCCGGCTACGACGTGTTCGCCGACCGGCACCGCGACAACGGCGGTCACCCCGGCTGACCGGCGCGTTCGCCCTGGGCGGAGCTGCCCAGGGCAGAACCGGGCGCGGACCGGGCCGTCCCCCGGCCACGGTGGGGTCATGAGCGACTCACCGCGCACCCCGCGCTTCGACGACCGCGCCCGCCGCGACCTCTACGACCAGCGCGTCGTGGTGCTCGACGGTCCCCTCGACGACGACAACGGCACCCTGCTCGCCACCCAGGTCGTGGCACTCGCCGCCCGCGACCCGGACGCCGACATCGCCTTCTGGATCCACTCGCCCGGCGGGTCGGTGCCGGCCATGCTGGCGCTGCGGGACCTGTTCCGGCTGGTGCCCTGCGACGTCTCGACGCTCGTGCTCGGCATCGCCTACAGCGCCGGGCAGTTCCTGCTCTCGGCGGGCACCCCGGGCAAGCGCCGCGCGCTGCCGCACTCGCGGGTGCTGATGCACCAGGGCTCGGCGGGGATCGGCGGGACGGCCGTCGACATCGAGCTGCAGGCCGACGACCTGCGCCACACCCGCGACACCGTGCTCGGCCTGATCGCCCAGGACACCGGGCAGCCGGTGGACCGGATCTTCACCGACTCGCTGCACGACCGCTGGTACTCCGCGGCCGAGGCGCTCGACTACGGCTTCGTCGACGCCGTCGTCGACCGGTTCGACCAGGTGGTGCCGCGCCGCGGTGCCGTCCCGACCGGCTTCGGCGTGGGGCGGTGACGGCGGTGAGCACCTACACGATCCCGAACGTCATCGCCCGCACCCCGGGCGGCGAGCGGGTCCTCGACGTCTACTCCCACCTGCTCACCGAGCGGGTCGTCTACCTGGGCACCGAGATCGACGCGGGCGTGGCGAACGCGCTGATCGCCCAGCTGCTGTTCCTGGAGGCCGACGACCCCGACCGCGAGGTGCAGCTCTACGTCAACTGCGGGGGCGGCGACCCCAGCGCGATGCTCGGCATCTACGACACGCTGCGCCACGTCCGCTGCCCGGTCGCGACGACGTGCGTCGGCCAGGCCGTGTCGGTGGGCGCGGTGCTGCTCGCCGCCGGGACCGAGGGGCGCCGCGGCGCGCTGCCGCACGCCCGGGTCGTGCTGCACCAGCCGGCGGCGCAGGGCCGCGGGTCCATCCCGGACCTGATCCTGCAGGCCGACGAGCTGGTCCGGATCCGCGCCGACATCGAGGAGATCCTGGCCCGGCACACCGGGCAGACCGTCGAGCGGCTGCGCGCCGACACCGACCACGACCGCGTGTTCACCGCGTCCGCGGCCCGGGACTACGGCCTGCTCGACACCGTGCTCGAACCGCAGGCGCCGCGCACCCGCGAGCGTCGCTGAGCGGCGCCGGGTCAGGCCGCCAGCGTGTAGGCGCACTGCGGTCCGCGCGCCCGCGGCGCCGTCGCGAGACCGTCGGCGACGCCGCGGGTCAGCCCGGCCAGGTCGGTCCCGAGTGCCCCGGCGACGGCGGCGATCATCTCGCTGGAGGGCTCCTTGCGGCCCCGCTCCACCTCCGAGAGGTACTGCGGGGACACCCCGGCGCGCCCGGCCGTCGCGTGCAGGGTCTCGCCGCGGGCGTGCCGCCGTCGCCGCAGCTCACGGCCGAGTGCGTGCCGCCAGAGGGGTTCGCTCATGGGAGCACGGTAGGGCCGGACGGCGGCCGCGGTCCCCGGGTTCCGCCCACAGCGGAAACCCGGGGCGGGCGCTCAGGACTTCAGGAAGTCGAGCAGCGCGGCGTTGAACTCGTCGGGGTGGGTGGCGTTGAGGCCGTGCGGGCCACCCTCGATCAGGGCGAGCTGCGCGTCCTCGATCGCCTCGTGCGAGCGCTTGCCGGACACCTCGAACGGGACGATCGCGTCGGCGTCGCCGTGGATGACCAGGGTCGGGATGCCGGCGTCGGAGACCTTCTGCACGTCGTCGCGGAAGTCGGTGCGTCCGAACGCGGTGATGCAGTCCAGGGTGCCCTTCGGCGAGGCGAACTCGGCGATCGCGCGGTGGTAGGCGCGGTTCGGCTCGCTGATCAGGTCGGTCCGGTCGCCGGCGGCGAAGAAGTTCGACGTGAACTCCTCCAGGAAGGCGATCCGGTCACCGGTGACGCCGGCCTGGAACTGCTCGATCGTGGCGTCGTCGAGACCGCCGTCGGGGTTGTCGTCGGACCGGTAGAGGTACGGCGGGACCGCCGCGGCCAGCACGGCGCGGGCGACCCGGTCGGTGCCGTGCCGCGCGATGTGGCGGACGACCTCGCCGCCGCCCATCGAGAACCCGACGAGGGTGGCCTCGCGCAGGTCGAGGTGCACGAGCAGGGCGTGCAGGTCGTCGGCGAAGGTGTCGTAGTCGTAGCCGTCCCAGGGCTGGGAGGACTGGCCGAAGCCGCGACGGTCGTAGGTGACGACCCGGTGACCGGCGTCGACCAGCGCGGGGACCTGCTTCTCCCAGGACCTCCCCGACAGCGGCCAGCCGTGGATCAGTACGACGGGGGTGCCGGACCCCTGGTCGGTGTAGTGCAGTTCGACCGGGCTGCCGTTCTCGGTGCCGATGCTGAGCTGGGGCATGGGGTGCGCTCCTCCGGGAAGATCGGTCGTGTCCTCCCGATCCGCGTACCCGTCCCGCCGTGGACCTACCCGTCGACGGCCGTGCCCTGCCCGAGCAGCCGCTCCAGCACTGCGCGGACGGTCGCGTCCTCCACGGTGTAGTACACGTAGGTCCCCTCGCGCCGGTTCCCGACCAGGCCCGACAGCCGCAGCTTGGACAGGTGCTGGCTCACCGCGGTGGGGGCGGCGCCGACCAGGTCGGCGAGGCAGGCCACCGAGGACTCGCCCTGCAGCAGCGCCCAGAGGATCTTGACCCGGGTCGGGTCGGAGAGCATGCGCATCGCGTCCGCCACCCGGCGGACCTCGTCCTCGGGCGGCATCGCGAAGCCGTGGATGGACTCGTGCACGACGCCGAGGATACCTGCGTGACTGCGCGGATGGTCCACCGTCTCACCATCTGGATGGCTGACTGCGTATCTTCGTGTGTGCGCAGGTACGGTTCCACGCATGCGATCCGTTCTGACCCTCCCCGAGGTCCGCTGGGCCGGGGCCTCCCTGCTGGCCTTCCTGGCCGCGCTCGGGGCCGACCTGCTCGGCGCGCCGTCCGCCGTGGTCGTCGGTCTGTACCTGGCCTGCTACGTCCTCGGCGGCTGGGAGCCCGCGCTCGAGGGGCTGCGCGCGCTCGGGGAGAAACGGCTCGACGTCGACCTGCTGATGATCGTCGCCGCGGTCGCGGCGGCCGCGATCGGACAGTGGTTCGACGGCGGCCTGCTCGTCGTCATCTTCGCGACGTCCGGCGCGCTGGAGTCGGTCATGACCGCCCGCACCCGTGCCGGCATCCACGCGCTGCTCGACCTCGCCCCGGAGACGGCCACCGTCGTCGACGAGGACGGCTCCGAGCGCACCCTCCCGGCGGCCGGGCTCGTCGCGGGGCAGGTCGTCGTGGTGCGCCCGGGGGAGCGGGTCCCCGGCGACGGCACCGTGCTCGACGGGGTGTCGGAGGTCGACACCTCCGCGCTGACCGGCGAGCCGGTCCCGGCCCGCACCGTGCCCGGCGACGCGGTGCTCGCGGGCACCGTGAACGGCACCGGCGTGCTGCGGGTCCGGGTCTCGCGGGACGCGGCGGACACCGTCGTCGCGGGGGTCGCGGCGCAGGTCGAGCGGGCCGCGGAGACCAAGGCGGGCCGCCAGCTGTTCATCGAGCGCGTCGAGCAGCGCTACTCGGTGCTGGTCGTCGCCGGGACGGTGCTGCTGCTCGCCGTGCCGCTGCTGCTCGGCGCCCCGTTCCAGGAGACGCTGCTGCGCGCGATCGTCTTCATGATCGTGGCATCGCCGTGCGCGATCGTGCTCGCGACGATGCCGCCGCTGCTCGCCGCGGTCGCGGTGTCCGGCCGGCGCGGGACGCTGGTCAAGGACGTCACCGTGCTGGAGGCGCTCGCCGAGGTCGACACCGTGGTGCTCGACAAGACCGGCACGCTGACCTCCGGCCGCCCGCAGGTGGTGTCGGTGACCCCGCTCGGGTCCCGTCGCGCCGACGAGCTGCTCGCCCTGGCCGGGGCGGCGGAGGCCGGCAGCGAGCACGTGCTGGGCCGGGCGGTGCGGGCGCACGCCCTGGAGCGCGGCCTGCACCTGCCCCACGCCGAGGGGTTCACCGGGATCCCGGGCGAGGGTGTGCGGGCGGTCGTCGACGGGCGGAGCGTCGCCGTCGGGCGCCCGGAGCTCGCCGGTGACGTGGAGGTCCCCGGGGTCGCCGCGCTGCAGGAGGCGGGGCGGACCGCCGTCGTCGTGCTGGTGGACGGCGAGCCCGCCGGGGTGGTCGGACTGTCCGACGAGCCGCGTCCGGGCGCCGCGACCGCGCTGGCCGCGCTGCGCCGCGAGGTCGGCGGCGAGCCGCAGGTCCTCACCGGCGACGCCGAGCGCCCGGCCCGGGTGCTCGCCGACCGGCTCGGCCTGACCCGGGTGCGGGCCGGGCTGCTGCCCGGCGGCAAGGTCGAGGTCGTCCGCGCCGAGCAGGCACGGGGCCGCCGGGTGCTCGCCGCGGGCGACGGCATCAACGACGCGCCGCTGCTCGCGTCGGCCGACGTCGGGCTCGTCGTCTCCGAGGGGGCGGGGGCGCTGTCCCTGGACGCCGCCGACGGCGTGCTCACCCGTGACCCGCTCGGCTCGCTGGCCCCACTGGTCGTGCTGGCCCGGCGGGCGCGGCGGATCGCGCGGGCGAACCTGGCCTTCGCCGCCGCGGTGGTCGTCGTCCTGGTCGGGTGGGACCTGGTCGGGACGTTGCCGCTGGTCGTCGGCGTCGCCGGGCACGAGCTGTCGACGGTGCTGGTGTGCCTGAACGGGCTGCGGCTGCTCGTCGTCACGCGCCGGGAGGACCGGCGGGCCCGGGCCGCCGTCGCGCCGGTCGCCGTGGTTCCCGAACGGGAGCGCATCGGGGTCTGACCGGTGCTCAGGCCGGGGCGACCGCCAGCGCGGCCAGCGCCATCCGGCGCAGCACCGCGGCCCGGGCGTCCGCCCCGCGCGGGGACGGCTGCTCGGCCCGCGGTGCGTACGGCGTGGAGTTCAGCAGGCCGAACACCCCGTGGGCGACGGTGCGGGCCTCGGCCGGGGCGATGTCGGGGTGCGCCCGGCGCAGCGTGTCCACCCACAGCTCGACGTAGGTGCGCTGCAGCCGGCGCACGGTGCGGCGCGGCTCCTCGGGCAGGTTCGCCAGGTCCCGGTCCTGGACGACGATCAGCTCCGGCTCGCGGGTCGCGAACGCCACGTGGAAGTCGACGAGGTCGGCGAGCGCGGCACCGGGGTCGTCGTGGTCCACGCGGGCTCGGCCGCCGTCGAGCAGGCGCTCGGAGATGTCGATGAGCAGCTCCGCGAGCAGCGCCTCCTTGCCGGGGAAGTGCCGGTAGAGCGCGGGGCCGCTGACGCCGACCGCGGCGCCCAGGTCGGCGATGCTCACCCCGTGGAAGCCGTGCCGGGCGAACAGCCGGGCCGCCTCGGTGAGGATCTGCTCGCGCCGCGACGGGGCCTCGGTGCGCGCGCCCGCGCCGTCCGCGGGGGAGGGTCCTGCTGCGACCATCGGGCGATCGTAGCGTCGTCTGTTAACGGTTGTTAACGCCGGAGTGCGGTCCGTCTCAGGCTCCGCACAGGTCGACGGCGATACCCTCGTGGGCGTGATGAGGACCCTGCGTCGGATGCGCGAGCGTCTCGGCGTGCGCGCCGCGTCCGCCCTCGCGGCGGCGACGGCGGTCGCGATGGTGCTCGTCGTCGCCGGTGTGTCGCTGGTGCTGATCCTGGAGAACCAGCTCAAGCGCAACACCGAGGAGGCGCTGCTGGCCAACGCCCAGCAGGTGGCCGAGCGCATCCAGGCCAACTTCGCCGACTACCGCCCCGGCGACCCGGCCAAGGAGAACGCGGTGGTGACCACCGCCCGCCGGACCGACCTGGTGCAGGTCGTCACGGCCTGGAGCGACCGGACCGGCGCGCCGGACGACCGGGTCGGGTCGAACGGCGAGGGCCGCAACATCGAGGTGTTCGCCTCGTCCGAGCCGCTGGACGGGCAGCCGAAGCTGGTGGACTGGGTCCTCGCCCCGCACGAGACGCGCTCCCAGATGGACGTGCCGGTCACCTTCCACGACGCGGGCGGCCCGGAGCCCGAGCCCGGCCCGCTCGAGACCGAGAACATGATGGTCGTCGGGCTCGGTGTGCGGGCCTTCGACCGGCCGATCACGATCTACTCCGCCCAGCCGACCGACCAGATGCACAACGCCGTCGACCTCGTCACCTGGCTCGTCGCGGGCGGTGTCCCGCTCCTGGTGCTGGTCGCGGGCGGCTTCACCTACCTGTTCGCCGGCCGCGCGCTGCGTCCGGTGGAGGACATGCGGTCCCGGGTCGCCGGGATGGGCGACAAGGACCTCTCCCAGCGCGTCGACGAGCCGGTCGCCCGCGACGAGGTCGGTCGTCTCGCCCGCACCATGAACCAGATGCTCGGGCGGATCGAGTCCTCCCAGGCCACCCAGCGCCGCTTCGTCGCCGACGCCAGCCACGAGCTGCGCAGCCCGCTCGCGACCGTGTCGACCGGCCTGGAGCTGCTCGGCTCCGGCATGCCGGAGGCGTCCGCGGACCGGGCCACCGTCGACGTCCTGCGTGGGGAGGCCTCCCGGCTGACCGGCCTGGTCGAGAACCTGCTGTTCCTCGCCCGGGCCGACGAGCGCGGCATCGCGCCGCGCCGCGAGGAGGTCGACCTCGACGAGATCGCCGACGCCGAGCGGGAGCGTCCGTCGGCCGAGACCGCCGTCGCGGTCCGGGTGACCAGCGAGCCCGTGCGGGTGGTCGGTGACCGCGGGCAGCTGGTCCGGGTGCTGCGCAACCTGGTCGACAACGCCAAGCGGCACGCGTCGTCGACGGTCGCGGTGTCGGTCCGGGCCGAGGGCGACCTCGCGGTGATCGAGGTCGACGACGACGGCACCGGCGTCCCCGAGGCCGACCGCGCCCGGGTCTTCGAGCGCTTCGTGCGGCTCGACGAGGCCCGTTCCCGCGGCGACGGCGGCTCCGGGCTCGGCCTGGCGATCGTCGCCGAGCTGGTCGCGGCGCACGGCGGGACCGTGGAGGCGACCTCGTCGGAGCTGGGCGGGGCCCGGTTCCGGGTCACCGTGCCCGCCGCGACGGCGCCGCTGCCCGAGGAGGAGACCCCCGAACCGGTGGGCGACGAGCACGCCGGTGCCGGGCTCGACGGCGAGCCGGCCGCGGAGCTGTGCGACGACCGGCCCTCCGGCCCGATCCCGCGGGTGACCGCGCGGTCGCCGTGGGCGCGGGCCGAGGAGCCCGCCGACTTCGGTCCGGACGCGTGGCTGGGGCAGGACGAGGCCGACCACGGGACGCCGGAGCACGGCACGGCGCAGGAAGGCACGGCGCAGCCGGACCCGGCGCGGAACGGTGCGGCGCAGGGCGGCGCGGCGTCGAACGGCACCGCCCCGGGCCGCCCGGTCATGGGCCCCGGGGTCGCTCCCGGGGCCCCGGCCCGTCCGGTGCCCCCGGGCTCCGTGGGGGCGGGCGCGTCGGCGCGCGGGACCGCCGGTCCGGATGGCATGATCCGCACGCCCGGTGACCCGGCCGTCACCCACGGCTCGGGCACGGACGGTCGGACCCCGGACAGCGGTCCGGTGACGACCCCGCCCGACCCGGAGGACGACGTGTCCGCACCACCCGCCCACGGTCGTCTCGACCCGCCGACCGGCCCGCTGCCGATCCGGCCGAACACCGTCGGCAGCCCGTTCGACGAGAACGCCACCCGCCCGTTGCCGGTCGTCACGCCGCGCGGGCGGCGGGGCCGTGGCGGCACCGCCGTCGCCAGCCGGGAGACGGCCCGTGACACCCGGGACACCGGGCGCGAGCCCGCCCGGGACGAGCGGGAGCCGGTCGGGACGCCGTCGCCGCGGCGGCCGTTCGACCGTCGTCGCTGAGCGGGTCCCCGCGGGTCAGCGGGGCGGTGCGGGCGCGGGCTCGGACATCCGGTAGCCGACGCCGCGCAGCGTCTCGATGCTGTGCGTCCCGAACGGCGCGTCGATCTTGCGGCGCAGGTAGCCGACGTAGACCTCGACGACGTTGACCTCGCCGTCGTAGTGGGCGTCCCAGACCGAGCGCAGGATGTCGGTCTTGGTCACGACCTGCCCGGTGTTCTGCATCAGGTGCTCGAGCACGCCGAACTCGCGCGGGGTCAGCGGGATCTCGGTCTCGCCGCGGTGCACCCGGTGTGTGCCCGGGTCCAGGGTGAGATCCCCGACCCGCAGCGCGGTCGGTGCGGCCTCCCCGGCCCGGCGCAGCAGCGCGCGCAGCCGCGCCTGCAGCACGACGAACGAGAACGGCTTGGTCAGGTAGTCGTCCGCGCCGAGGTCGAAGGCGTCGGCCTCGTCGTACTCGCCGTCCTTGGCGGTCAGCATGAGCACCGGCGTCCACACGCCGCGGTCGCGCAGGTGCTGCAGGATCCGGTAGCCCGACAGGCCCGGCAGCATGATGTCGAGGATGACCACGTCGTGCCGGCCGGTCAGCGCGAGCTGCAGCCCGGTGGGGCCGTCGTGCGCGACCTCCACCTCGTGCCCCTCCCCGGCGAGGCCACGGCGGACCAGCTCGGCGAGCGGCTTCTCGTCCTCGACCAGTAGCAGGCGCACGCACCCCAGCCTAGTCCGCGGGACGCCCGCTCTGGACGCCACGTGTTAACAACCGCTAACCTGTTAACGGTCATTAACAGACAGCGCTCCCCGGGAGGTCCGATGACGGCACCGCAGGCCCCACCCGCGCCGGCCCCGGAGGCCCCGCGGCTCGGCACGGCGGTGGACCCGGCCGACCCGCGCGCCGCGGAGAACGACGCCGCACACCGCGCCCTGGTCGCCGACCTGCGCGACCGGCTGGAGCGGACCCGGCTCGGCGGGCCGGAGCGCTCGCGGGTCCGGCACGTCGAGCGCGGGAAGCTGCTGCCCCGCGACCGGGTGGACGCTCTGGTCGACCCGTCGTCGCCGTTCCTGGAGCTGTCCCCGCTGGCCGCCCACGGCATGTACGACGACCAGGCCCCCGGCGCCGGGATGATCACCGGGGTCGGGCGGGTCGCCGGCCGGGAGGTCGTGGTCGTCGCCAACGACGCGACCGTCAAGGGCGGCACCTACTACCCGATGACGGTCAAGAAGCACCTGCGCGCGCAGGAGGTGGCGCTGCACAACCGGCTGCCCTGCGTGTACCTGGTGGACTCCGGGGGCGCGTACCTGCCCGAGCAGGACGACGTGTTCCCCGACCGCGAGCACTTCGGCCGGATCTTCTACAACCAGGCGCAGATGTCCGGGCAGGGCATCCCGCAGATCGCCGCCGTCCTCGGCTCCTGCACCGCGGGTGGCGCCTACGTCCCCGCGATGAGCGACGAGGCCGTCATCGTCCGCAACCAGGGCACGATCTTCCTGGGCGGCCCGCCGCTGGTGAAGGCCGCGACCGGCGAGGTCGTCACCGCCGAGGAGCTGGGCGGCGGGGACCTGCACGCGAGGGTCTCCGGCGTCACCGACCACCTCGCCGTCGACGACGCCGACGCGCTCGCCCGGGTCCGCGCGATCGTCGCGACGCTGGGCCCGCGCGCCCCGCGGCCGTGGGAGGTGCGCCCCACCGAGGAGCCCGCCGTCGACCCCGCCGGGCTCTACGCCGCGGTGCCCACCGACACCCGCACCCCCTACGACGTGCGCGAGGTCGTCGCCCGCGTCGTCGACGGCTCCCGGTTCGCCGAGTTCAAGTCCGAGTACGGCACCACCCTGGTCACCGGCTTCGCCCGGATCCACGGCCACCCGGTCGGGATCGTCGCCAACAACGGGATCCTGTTCTCCGAGTCCGCGACCAAGGGCGCGCACTTCGTCGAGCTGTGCGACCAGCGCGGCATCCCGCTGGTGTTCCTGCAGAACATCTCCGGGTTCATGGTCGGCCGCGAGTACGAGGCGGGCGGCATCGCCCGCAACGGCGCGAAGATGGTCACCGCCGTCGCCTCCACCCGGGTGCCGAAGCTGACCGTCGTCATCGGCGGGTCCTTCGGCGCCGGCAACTACGCGATGTGCGGGCGGGCCTACTCGCCGCGGTTCCTGTTCATGTGGCCCAACGCCCGCATCTCGGTCATGGGCGGCGAGCAGGCCGCCACCGTGCTCGGCACCGTCGGCGACGCAGACCCGGACGCGATCCGCGCCCAGTACGAGGAGCAGGGCCACCCCCTCTACTCCACCGCCCGGCTGTGGGACGACGGCGTCATCGACCCCGCCGACACCCGCACCGTCCTCGGGCTGTCCCTGTCCGTCGCCGCCAACGCGCCCCTGGCCGACCCGGCCTTCGGCGTCTTCCGGATGTGAGGGCCCCCATGTTCGACACCGTCCTGGTCGCGAACCGCGGCGAGATCGCGGTCCGCGTCATCCGCACCCTGCGCTCGCTGGGCGTCCGGTCGGTCGCCGTCTACTCCGACGCCGACGCCGCGGCCCCGCACGTCCGCGCCGCCGACGAGGCCGTCCGGATCGGCCCGGCCGCCGCCGGCGAGTCCTACCTGTCGGTGGAGAACGTGATCGCCGCCGCGCGGGCGACCGGTGCGCAGGCGATCCACCCCGGCTACGGCTTCCTGTCCGAGAACACCGCGTTCGCCGCCGCCTGCGAACAGGCGGGGATCGCCTTCGTCGGGCCGCCGTCGTCGGCGATCGAGGCGATGGGCGACAAGATCCGGGCCAAGCAGACCGTCGCCAAGGCCGGGGTGCCGGTCGTGCCCGGCTCCGACGGCTCCGGCCTCACCGACGACGACCTGACCGCCGTCGTCGCCGACATCGGCTACCCGGTGTTGCTCAAGCCGTCCGCGGGCGGCGGGGGCAAGGGCATGCGCGAGGTGCACGCCCCGGAGCAGTTGGCCGACGCGATCGCCGGTGCGCGCCGCGAGGCCCGCGGCTCCTTCGGCGACGACACCCTGCTCGTCGAGCGGCTGGTCACCACGCCGCGGCACATCGAGATCCAGGTGATGGCCGACGCGCACGGCGCCGTCGTGCACCTCGGCGAGCGCGAGTGCTCGCTGCAGCGCCGCCACCAGAAGATCATCGAGGAGGCGCCGTCCGCTCTGCTCACCCCCGCGCAGCGCGACGAGATGGGCCGCGCCGCCTGCGAGGCCGCCCGCAGCGTCGGTTACACCGGCGCCGGGACCGTCGAGTTCATCGTGAGCTCGGACCGTCCCGACGAGTTCTTCTTCCTCGAGATGAACACCCGCCTGCAGGTCGAGCACCCGGTCACCGAGGAGGTCACCGGCCTGGACCTGGTCGAGCTGCAGCTGCGCGTCGCCGCGGGGGAGCCGCTGCCGATCACCCAGGACGACGTGGTGCTCACCGGGCACGCGATGGAGGCCCGGGTGTACGCCGAGGCGACCGCCGTCGCGCGCAGCGCAGGCGGAGCAGGCATCGACGCTGCCGGCGACGCGCTCACCTTCCTCCCCTCCGGCGGGCCGGTGCTGGACTGGACGCCGCCGCCCGGGGTGCGGGTCGATGCCGGGATCGAGACCGGCACCGTCGTCGGGTCCGACTACGACCCGATGCTGGCCAAGGTCGTCGCCCACGGCGCCACCCGCGACGAGGCGCTGCGCCGGCTCGACGCCGCGCTGCGCGACACGGTTCTGCTCGGGCTCGACTCCAACATCGGGTTCCTGCGGGCCCTGCTGGCCGACGACGACGTCCGCGCCGGTGACCTCGACACCGGGCTGATCGCCCGGCGTGGCGCCGCGCTCGTCGACGACACGGTGCCCGCCGACGTCCTCGGTGCGGTCGCGGGTCTCGGGCTGCTGCGCCGGGAGCCGGCCGGGCCCGTGGTGGACCCCTTCGACGTCCCCGGTGGCTGGCGGGTCGGGGAGCCCGCCTGGACCGTGAGCCGCCTGCTCACCGGGGGCGCCGACGGCGCCGTGGAGGTGCGGGCCCGCGGTCGGGCGGCCGGGTTCGACCTGGCGCTGCCCGCCGCCGGTGGAGGGGCGGACGGGGACGCGGGGGACACCGCCGTCCCGGCGTCGGCGACACCCGCCGCAGCCGTCGCGCGGTGCCGCACCGCCGCCGTCGCACCGGGGGTCGTCGAGCACACCCAGGAGGGCCGCACCCGCCGGTTCGCCGTCGCCGAGGGTGCCGACGGGGTCGTCTGGATCGGCCGTGACGGGCACGCCTGGGGCGTGCGCGAGCAGGCGCCGACGGAGGCCGCCGCGGCCGCCGGCGGTGCGGGCGGGCCGGTCGTCTCGCCGATGCCGGGGACGGTGACCGTCGTCGAGGTCGCCGACGGGGACGCCGTCGTCGCAGGTCAGAAGCTGGTCGTCGTCGAGGCCATGAAGATGGAACACGTGCTCACCGCCCCCGTCGACGGGACGGTGCGCGAGCTGAGGGCCCGGGCCGGAGCCACCGTCGCGAAGGACGCGGTGCTGCTCGTGGTCGAGCCCGCCACCCAGGAGGAGCAGGCATGACCACCGCCCAGGACACCACCACCGCCGAGGAGTACGAGGCGCTGCGCGCCTCGGTCGAGGAGTTCGCCCGCAAGGAGGTCGCGCCCGTCATCGGCGACCTCTACATCCGCGAGGAGTTCCCCTACGACATCACCGCCAAGATGGGCGAGATGGGCCTGTTCGGCCTGCCCGTCCCCGAGTCCTACGGCGGCATGGGCGGCGACTACCACGCCCTCTGCCTGGCCCTGGAGGAGCTGGCCCGGGTCGACTCCTCGGTCGCGATCACCGTGGAGGCCGGCGTCGGGCTCGGTGCCATGCCGATCCTGCGGTTCGGCACCGACGAGCAGAAGGCGCGCTGGCTGCCCGACCTCGCGGCGGGCCGCACGCTCGGCGCGTTCGGCCTCACCGAGCCCGGCGGCGGCTCCGACGCCGGAGCCACCCGCACCACCGCCCGGCTCGACGGCGGCGAGTGGGTGATCAACGGGTCGAAGTGCTTCATCACCAACTCCGGCACCGACATCACCTCGGTCGTCACCGTCACCGCCGTCACCGGCGAGAAGGCGGGCGGCCGCAAGGAGATCTCGGCGATCCTCGTCCCGGCGGGCACGCCCGGGTTCACGGTGAGCGAGAAGTACTCCAAGGTCGGCTGGAACTGCTCCGACACCCGCGAGCTCTTCTTCGACGACGTCCGCGTCCCCGAGGCGAACCTGCTCGGCGAGCGCGGCCGCGGCTACGCCCAGTTCCTGTCCATCCTCGACGAGGGCCGGGTCGCGATCGCGGCGCTGGCGACCGGGCTGGCCCAGGGCTGCGTCGACGAGTCCGTCCGCTACGCCGGCGAGCGCGAGGCGTTCGGGAACACCATCGGCTCCTACCAGGCGATCCAGTTCAAGATCGCCGACATGGAGGCCCGCGCGCACACCGCCCGGCTGGCCTGGCAGCACGCCGCGCGGCTGCTCGTCGCGGGGGAGCCGTTCAAGAAGGAGGCGGCGATCGCCAAGCTCGTCTCGTCGAACGCCGCGATGGACAACGCGCGCGACGCCACCCAGATCTTCGGCGGCTACGGCTTCATGAACGAGTACCCGGTCGGGCGGTTCTACCGCGACGCGAAGATCCTCGAGGTCGGCGAGGGCACCTCCGAGGTGCAGAAGATGCTGATCGCGCGGCACCTGGGCCTGTAGCGACGATCCGTTCGGTCACCGGACGACATTCCCGTCACGCGCGTGACGACCGTGATGCGGTACCGCGCGCGTGACGGGGGTAGACCGGTGCCATGAGCAACGAGGTCAACCACCAGGTACGGCTCGCCGCACGCCCGCAGGGCACCCCCGGCCCGGAGGTGTGGGAGCACACCACCGAGCCGGTGCCCGAGCCCGGCGAGGGCCGCATCGTCGTCCGGATCAGCCACATCTCGCTGGACCCGGCGATGCGCGGCTGGATGAACGAGGGGCGTTCGTACGCGCCCCCGGTCGGGATCGGCGAGGTGATGCGCGCGCTCGGCCTCGGTGAGGTCGTCGCCTCGAAGAACGCCGACTTCGCCGTCGGCGACACCGTCACCGGTGTGCTCGGCGTGCAGGAGTACCTGGAGAGCGACGGCCGCGGCCTGCAGAAGGTCTCCCCGACCGCGGACGTGCCGCCGGAGCGCTACCTCGCGCTGCTCGGCATGACCGGCATGACCGCCTACTTCGGGCTGTTCGACGTCGGCGCCCTCGAGGAGGGGGAGACGGTCGTCGTCTCCGGTGCGGCCGGCGCCGTCGGGTCGGTGGTCGGGCAGCTCGCGAAGGTCAAGGGCGCCCGGGTCATCGGCATCGCGGGCGGCCCCGAGAAGTGCGCGTGGATCACCGACGACCTCGGGTTCGACGCCGCGATCGACTACCGCTCCGACAACGTGTCGCGGCGCCTCGAGGAGCTCGCCCCCGAGGGCGTCGACGTCTACTTCGACAACGTCGGCGGGGATATCCTCGACGCCGTGCTCGGCAGGCTCGCGATGCACGCCCGCGTCGTCATCTGCGGCGCGATCAGCCAGTACAACGCCGAGGGCGCCGTGACCGGCCCGAAGAACTACCTGAACCTGCTGGTCAACCGGGCCCGCATGGAGGGCTTCCTGGTCGGGGACTACATCCCCCGCTGGGGCGAGGCCGGCACCGAGCTCGCCGGCTGGCTCGCCGACGGGCGTCTGCACAGCCGCGAGGACGTCGTCGACGGCGCCGTCTCCGACTTCCCGGACGTGTTCGGAAAGCTGTTCCGCGGCGAGAACACCGGCAAGCTCGTGCTCCGGCTGAACCGGGCCTGATCCCGACCGGCACCATGGCGGGGTGCGCCTCGCCCTGGCCCGGACCGCCGTCGTCGTCTCGGGGGCGGCGATCCTCGTCGTCGAGACCCTCGCGACCCGGCTCGTCGCGCCCTACGTCGGACTGACGCTCGAGTCGACCACCGCCGTGATCGGGGTGGCCCTCGCCGGGATCGCGGCGGGCGCCTCGCTGGGTGGGCGGTGGGCCGACGAGCGCGACCCGGTGGCCGTCGCCGCGCTGATGATGGTCGTCGGCGGGCTCGGCACCCTCGCCGTACGGCCGGTGGTCCGGCTGCTCGGGCCGCTGCTCGGCGCGGGGCCGTACGCCGCCGTGGTGCTCGTCGCCGCGTCCACCCTGGTCTCGGTGACGGCGTTGGCCGCGGTCACCCCGGCCGTCACCAAGGCCCGGCTGACCGGGCTGGACCGTTCCGGCGAGGTCGTCGGCGGGTTGTCCGCGGCGGGCACCCTCGGGTCGCTCGCCGGGACCTTCCTCACCGGGTTCGTGCTGGTCGCGCTGCTGCCGGTGAGCGCGATCCTGCTGGTCGCCGCGGCCGCCTGCCTCGTGCTCGGGCTCGTCCTGGCGCCCCGGCGGCGGCGCTCGGACATCGCGAAGGGCGGCGCCGCGGCGCTGCTGCTGGCCGTCGCGCTCGTCGCGCTGCCGGGACGCTGCGACGCCGACACCACCTACTACTGCGCCGCCGTCCGGACCGACCCCGCGGACCCGGCCGGCCGCTACCTGGTGCTCGACGACCTGCGCCACTCCTACGTCCGCCTCGGCGATCCCGGGCACCTGGAGTTCGCCTACACGAAGCGGTTCGCCGCGGCCGTCGACACCGCGTTCCCGCAGGGGCGTCCGGTCGACGCGGTGCACATCGGCGGCGGCGCGCTGACCATGCCGCGCTGGCTCGCCGCGACCCGCCCCGGCAGCACCTCGACCGTGCTGGAGCTGGACCAGGGCGTGATCGACCTCGGCGTCCGCTCCCTGGACGCGGGCGGGATCCCCGGCACCACCGTGCGCACCGGCGACGCCCGGGTGAACCTCGCCGCGCTGCCCGACGACTCCGCCGACCTCGTCGTCGGCGACGCCTTCGGTGCCCGCTCGGTGCCCTGGCACCTGGCCACCGCGGAGTTCCTGGACGAGGTGCAGCGGGTGCTGCGCCCGGACGGGCTCTACGTCCTCAACGTGATCGACCGGTACCCGCTCGACCTGGTCGAGGCCGCCACCGCGACCGTCGGGTCCCGGTTCGCGACGACGATGCTCCTCGCCCGCCCCGACGAGTTCGCCCCCGGCGGCGGCGGGAACGTCGTGGTCGTCGCCTCGGACCGGCCGCTCGCCCCGGCCGCCCTCGGCGCCGCCGTCGCCCGTTCCGAACCGGCCGGCGCGGTCCTCGACCCGGCCCGCACCGCCGCGTTCACCGCGGGAGCGCCGGTCCTGACCGACGACCGCGCCCCGGTGGACCAGCTGATCACCACCGGGCTGACGGGGTAGGGCGCCGCCCTCTGCGCGCCCCGGGGTGCTGTGCCCCGGTTCGCCCTGCCGCGCTCGGCCTGACCTGCTCGGCCCGCCCTCGCCTTGCTCGCCCCGTCCCGCGCGGACCGCCCCCGCCCTGCCCGGCCCGCTGTGCCGCACCCCCGGTGCGGTCGGCCGGGCGCCCGCCGCACCGCGTCCCGCCGCACCGCGTCCCGCCGCACCGCGTCCCGCCGCACCGCGTCCCGCCGCGCCGAGATGCAGCTCAGCGGGGATTGTGGATCTCCAGGGCCCGCTGAGCTGCATCTCGGCGCAGGTGATCCGAGCACAGACGATCCGGCGGCCTGGCGGCCCCGTTCGTCGAGATGCAGCTCAGGGTGGTCCGCGGACCGCCGTGAGGACCCTCGGCTGCATCTCGCTGGAATCGGTCCGGGCGCGGACGACTCGGGCCGTCGCTGAGCAGCCTCGCGGGAGGCCGGCGCACCGGAAGGCGGGGCCTACCGGGAGGTGGGGTCCATCGAGCGGCGAGGCCCATCGAGAGCAGCGCCCCACCGGGAGGCGAGGCCCGGCCGCGCGGGGTCCGGATCACGCTAGGGTCGGCGACGGGGTCCGGTGGGCCCCGTCGGACGATCGAGGGGGAGACGGGCGTGGCGACCTGGGAGGACCTGAAGGCCTACGTCGTGGTCCGGTACGAGATCGTCCGCCAGGGTGCGGACGAGCTGCGGTTCCGGCTGCCGACGACCGAGGACCGGGACCAGCTCGTCGTGGTGAAGCGGGTGCGGGAGGGCGCGGGCCGCCCCGGCGTCGAAGTCACCGACGCGGCGGCCGCGGTCGCCGACCCGGACCAGGAGTGGGTGCAGATCGAGTCCCCGGTCGCGCGGCTCGGCGAGGTCGACCTCGGCCGCGCCCTGGAGCTCGCGGGGCCGTCGGTGGTCGGTGGGCTGGCCGCGGAGGAGGGCGTCGTGGTGTTCCGCCACTCGATCCCGCTCGGCCCGGCCGCGCTGGACGGGTTCGAGTTCCCGTTCCGCCAGGTCGTCCACCTCGCCGACGAGCTGGAGCACGCGCTCACCGGGCGCGACGAGCACTGACGTCACCGTGTCGTGACGCGGTTCACGACGACCCGCGCGGCCGGCCTGTGGATGATGTGCCGATGACGCGCGCCCGCACGACGACGGTCCTGCTCGGAGCACTGCTCGCAGCCACGGTCGCCGGGTGTGCCCCGCAGTCCGAACCGGCCGCGACCGGTGGCGGCGCCGCGGCGGACTGCGCACCCGGTGCCCTGCCGACCCTGGCGCAGGCCACCCTGACGATCGGCACCGACCAGCCGGTCTACCCGCCGTGGTACCTCGACGACGACCCGGCGTCCGGGCGCGGCTTCGAGTCCGCCGTGGCGTACGCGGTCGCCGACGAGCTCGGCTACCCGCGCGACAGGGTCGCCTGGGTGCGCGTCCCGTTCAACGCCGCCATCCAGCCGGGCCCGAAGAGCTACGACCTGAACCTCACCGAGTTCTCGATCACCGAGGAGCGCAGGCGGGCCGTGGACTTCTCCAGCCCGTACTACGACGTGCGGCAGGCCGTCGTCGCGCTGAAGACCTCGCCGCTCGCCCGGGCCACGACCGTCGCCCAGCTCAAGGAGGCCAGGCTCGGTGCGCAGATCGGCACGACGAGCCTCGAGCAGCTGAACACCTCCGTCGCCCCGACCACCCCGGCCGCGGTCTACAACACCAACGACGACGGCAAGCTCGCGCTGTCCAACGGCCAGATCGACGGTCTCGTCGTCGACCTGCCCACCGCGTTCCAGATCGTCGGCAGCGACCTGCCCGAGGCGACGATCGTCGGCCAGCTCCCCGCCGGGGGCACGCCCGAGCAGTTCGGCGCGGTGCTGGACAAGGACAGCCCGCTGACCGCCTGCGTCTCCGGAGCCGTCGACCGGCTCCGCGACACCGGCGCCCTCGCGGGGCTGGAGCGGCAGTGGATCCAGGCCGACGGGGCGGCCCCCGAGCTGCGATGAGCGCACCCGCCGCGGCCACCGGGCCGCCGGCCCCGAGCCCGCTGGCCCGGGAGCGCGCCGCGTACCGCCGTTCCCGGTCCCGCCGGTCCACGCTGATCGCGCTGGCGTCGACGCTGGTCTTCGCGTCGCTGCTCGTCGCCGCGGTGGCCGGGTCGCCCGGCTGGCCACGGGTCCGGGAGACCTTCCTCGACCCGCGGATCGCGTGGGAGTCGCTGCCCGCGGTGCTGTCCGGACTGTGGCTGAACCTGCGGGTCCTGGTGGTCGCCGAGGTCGGGGTGCTCGTCCTCGGCCTGCTGATCGCGGTGCTGCGGACGCTGCGCGGTCCGGTGTTCCTCCCGGTGCGGCTGCTCGCGACCGGCTACGTCGACCTGTTCCGTGGCGTCCCGCTGCTCGTCGCCCTCTACCTGATCGGGTTCGGGCTCCCGGCGCTGCGGCTGCAGGGCGTCCCCACCGACGCCGCCGTGCTCGGCACCCTCACGCTCGTCCTCGTCTACTCCGCGTACGTCGCGGAGGTCTTCCGCGCCGGCATCGAGTCGGTGCACCCCTCCCAGCGCGCCGCCGCCCGCTCGCTCGGGCTGACCCACCGGCAGTCGCTGCGCCTGGTGGTGCTGCCGCAGGCGGTGCGCAACGTGCTGCCGCCGCTGCTCAACGACTTCGTCGCGCTGCAGAAGGACGTGGGTCTGATCTCCGTGCTCGGTGCCGTCGACGCGATCCGGGCCGCCCAGATCGAGTCGGCCCGCACCTTCAACTTCACCCCCTACGTCGTGGCGGCGCTGCTGTTCGTCGCGCTCGCCGCCCCGACCGGGCGGATCGCCGACGCGCTCGCCCGTCGCGCCGTCCGCGCCCGGAGCGGCTCGTGACCCCCGTGCTCGAGGTGGCGGGTCTGGTGAAGACCTACGGCGAGCGCGTCGTGCTGCGCGGTATCGACCTGACCGTCGCCGAGCACGAGGTCGTCACGCTGATCGGCGCCTCCGGCTCGGGCAAGTCCACCCTGCTGCGCTGCGTCGACCTGCTGGAGGACATCGACGACGGCCGCATCCTGCTCGACGGCACCGACGTGTCCGACCCCCGCGCCGACGACGCCGCGGCGCGCAGGCGGATGGGTGTCGTCTTCCAGTCCTACAACCTGTTCCCGCACATGACGGCCCTGCAGAACGTCGCGCTGGCCCCGCGCGTCGTGCACGGTGTCCCGGCGGACGACGCCGACGGGCGGGCCCGGGCCCTGCTGGACCGGGTCGGGCTCGACGGCTTCGCGGGCGCGTACCCGGAGCGTCTCTCCGGCGGCCAGCAGCAGCGCGTCGCGATCGCGCGGGCGCTGGCCGTGCAGCCGCGGCTGCTCCTGCTCGACGAGATCACCTCCGCGCTCGACCCGGAGCTGGTCGGGGAGGTCCTGGAGATCGTGCGCGAGCTCGCCCGGGACGGGGTGACGATCCTGATGGCCACCCACGAGATGGGGTTCGCCCGCCAGGTCGCCGACCGCGTCTGCTTCCTCGACGAGGGTGTCGTCCTGGAGTCGGGTCCGCCGGAGCAGGTGCTCGGGGACCCGGTCGAGGAGCGCACCCGCCGGTTCCTCGCCCGCATCATCGCCGCGGGCAGGCTCGGCTGACCACTGCGTCCGCCGTCACACTTGACCTGAAGCCCGGTTCAGCTATCAGGCTGCGGGCATGGCCGACTACACGCTTCCGGACCTGCCCTACGACTACTCCGCGCTCGCCCCGCACATCGCGCCCGAGATCATGGAGCTCCACCACTCCAAGCACCACAACACCTACGTCCAGGGCCTCAACACCACCCTCGACAAGCTCGCCGAGGCCCGCGACAAGAACGACTTCGGCGCCGTCGTCGGACTCGAGAAGACCCTCGCGTTCAACCTCGGCGGCCACGTCAACCACTCCGCCTTCTGGAACAACCTCTCCCCCGACGGCGGCGACAAGCCCACCGGCGACCTCGCCACCGCCATCGACGCCGACTTCGGCTCCTTCGACGGCTTCCAGGCCCACTTCACCGCCGCCGCCACCACCATCCAGGGCTCCGGCTGGGCCGTCCTGGGCTACGACCAGCTCGGCGGCCGCCTGCTCATCCACCAGCTCTACGACCAGCAGTCCCAGCTCCCCGCAGGCCAGACCCCCATCGTCCTGCTCGACATGTGGGAGCACGCCTTCTACCTGCAGTACAAGAACGTCAAGCCCGACTACGTGAAGGCCTGGTGGAACGTCGTGAACTGGGCCGACGCCGCCGAGCGGTTCGCCCGGGCGCGGGCGTGACGGTCGCGGATCCGGCCGGGGGCCTGCGGACGGCGTTCCGCGGGCACCCCGCCGGGGTCGCCGTGCTCACCGCGACCGGGCCCGACGGCCCGGTCGGGATGACGGCGTCGTCGGTCGCCTCGGTCGGGGTGGACCCGCCCGCGGTGTCGTTCGCGACCGCCCGTGACTCGCGGCTGGCCGGTGCGCTCGCCGGGGGCGGGACCGTCGTCGTGCACCTGCTCGACGACACCGACACCGGTCTCGCGGCGGCGTTCGCCGTCCCGGGCGCGGAACGGTTCGGGGACGGCGTCCGGTGGATGGCCCTGCCGACCGGGGAGCCGTGGCTGGTCGACGTGGGCACCGCCCTGCGCTGCCGGGTCCTGTCGGTCACCGAGGTCGGGGCGTCGCTGCTGATCGCGGCCGAAGTCGTCGAGCTGCTCGGGCTGCGCCGTCGCGGCCGACCCCTGGTGTGGGTCGGACGCGCCTACCGCGGCGTCCCCGTCGAGGACGCCGACGCGGTCACAGCGGCTGCGGATGCACGTCCAGCGCCTGGTCGATCACCGTGCGCAGGCGGTTGAGCAGCTCGTCGGCCTCGCTCCAGGTGACCGCGCCGGTCGCGACGCCGTGGCGCAGCTCCTCGGCGATGGTGCGGGCGAATCCGGTGGACCAGGTGTGACGGGGGTCGATGCTCCGCATGGACGAATTTTGCCCTACGCGACCTGGGGTGTTCACCCCGGGTGCTCGTCACGTTCACAGCGCGTGTGCGAGAGGGTGGGCGGAACCGGTGACGTCTGCCGATGCACACCGCAACGACGCGGGACGCTCCGCGGGCCGGCCGGTGACGCAGCGGCGACGACGATGGTCCTCTCGGCGGGACCCGGCGCACCCGCGGGTGGTCCCGCGGCGTCGTCCCCGGGGGTCGGATCGACGATTCGCCCGGTGTGCGTCACGATGATCGCCCGGCCCCCCGGCGAATCGATCCAGACGGAGTGTGCGCGTGACCACCTCGGAGTACAGCAGCATCACGCCCGAGGACCTGGCCATCGCCACGCTCGGCCCGGCCCGCATCACCTCACCGCTGGCGCCGCTGCTCGACGCCCGCCGCACCACCGAGCACTACGTCGACTCCGGTGACCGGGTCCTGCTCGACGACACCGCCGCCGGGATCCGCGCCCGCGGCGTCGAACCGGAGGAGCTGCCGGGCCTGGAGCCGTGCGGGCCGCGCCGGCAGATCTACTTCGACCCGTCGAAGACCCGCGCCGGGATCGTCACCTGCGGCGGTCTGTGCCCGGGACTCAACGACGTCATCTCCGGCCTGGTCCGCACCCTGACCTACCACTACGGCGTGCGCCGGGTCGTCGGGTTCCGCAACGGCTACCGCGGCTTCGTCTCCTCCTACGGCCACGACGTCGTCGAGCTGTCCCCGGAGTCGGTGCGCGACATCCCGGTCGACGGCGGCACCTTCCTCGGTACCTCCCGCGGCCCCCAGGACCCCGAGGAGGTCGTCGACTGCCTCGAGCAGATGCACCTCAACGTGCTGTTCGTGATCGGCGGCGACGGCACCATGCGCGGCGCCATGGAGATCGCCCGGGTGGTGTCTGAGCGGGGTCTGCGGATCGCCGTCGTCGGCATCCCGAAGACGATCGACAACGACATCCCGTTCATCGACCAGTCCTTCGGCTTCCAGACGGCGTTCTCGCAGGCCAGCGAGGCCATCCGGTCGGTGACGGTGGAGGCCAAGTCGACCCCGGGCGGGGTCGGGCTGGTCAAGCTGATGGGCCGGCACTCCGGCTTCATCGCCTGCTACGCCTCGCTCGTGCGCTCCGACGCCGACGCCGTCCTGATCCCCGAGGTGCCCTTCGAGCTGGACGGCGAGACCGGTCTGCTGCACCACCTGCGACGACGGGTGTCCCAGCGCGGACACGCGGTCGTCGTCGTCGCGGAGGGGGCCGGGCAGGAGATGCTGCCGCCGGTCGGGCGCACCGACGCCTCCGGCAACGCGAAGCTCTCCGACGTCGGCCCCTGGCTCAAGGAGCGCATCGCCGACTCGTTCGCCGAGGCCGGGATGGAGACCACCGTCCGCTACGTGGACCCGAGCTACATCATCCGCAGCGTCCCCGCGAACCCCTACGACAGCGTCTACACCGTCCGGCTGGCCCAGGCCGCGGTGCACGCCGCCATGTCCGGGCGCACCGCGATGGTGGTCGGACGGGTGCGGCGCCGGTTCGTGCACATCCCGATGAGCCTGGCCGTCAGCCGTCGCAACCAGGTCGACCCGCACGGCGACCTGTGGATGGCGGTGCTGGAGTCGACCGGGCAGCCGTGGCGCTTCGGCGAGGACTCCGGCGCGCCGACCCGGGCCCCGCACACCTGACCGGGGAGCTAGTTGAGGTGCGCCCGGTGCTTCATCGCCTCGGTGCGCACCTCGTCCAGCACCGCGGCGCCCGAGCGCGACCCGCGGCCCGGACCGTCCACCCAGGACTCCATCAGCCGGGCCGCCTCGTCCCAGCGGGCCTGCGCGGCGAGCACCTCGCCGAGCTCGCGGATGAGCTCCGGGCCCTGGTGGCGCAGGCCGAGCCGCATGCGGAGCACCCACTCCAGGCCGTCGTGGTCGCGGGAGCGGCCGTAGGTCGCCCGCAGGTTCTCCAGCATCCGGGCGAGGATCTGGCGGGTCGAGGTGCGCGACAGCATGCCCGGGTCGAAGGGCACCTCCGGGCCGGCACCCGTCGTCGCGCGGAAGAGCTCCTCGCAGCCCGCCGGGTCGAGCCGCCTGCCGCCGTCGAAGGCGTCGACGAGGCGCTGGGTGCCGGGCACCCGCACCAGGAAGTGACCGGGCATGCCGACGCCCTCCAGCGCTACCCCGGCCCGGCGGCCGACCTCGATCGCGACGACCGACAGGGTGATCGGGATACCGGTGCGGCGCTCGAGCACGTCGGGCAGGAAGGAGTTGCGCGGGTCGGCGTAGTCGGTGGAGTTGCCGCGGAACCCGGCCTCGGTGAACAGCCGGTGCAGCAGCGACTCGAACCCGGTGACACCGTCGGCGAGCTCGTCGAGCGTCGCGCGGGCCCGCGCGGTGGACACCGCCGCGACCTCCGGGTCCGGGGCGGCGCCGGCGGCGATCGCCAGTGCGGCCTCGTCGAGCTGCGGTTCGGGCCCGGTCACCATCCGCAGGAAGCGGGTCACCGGGTCGGCGCGGTCGTGCCGGGTCACCCCGGGACCGTACCGGGATTCACGGGGGCGACATCGTGACGCGCACGACCGTGCCCGTCACCTGACCGGGATCGTCCTCCGCGGTCCACACCTGCAGCACGTCCGACAGCTCCGAGGCCAGCCACATCCCCCGGCCACGGTTCCCGGCGACCGGCGGCGCGGCGAGCCCGGGGAACGCGAGCCGGCACGTCGCGGCGTCGCTCATCTCCGAGACCAGCCCCGCCTCGGTGCGCCACATCCGCAGGACCGGGTGCCCCGACCCGTGCTCGACGCCGTTGCTGATCAGCTCGTTGACCGCCAGCACGAGGTCGTCGATCCGGCTGGGCCCCAGCCCGGACAGCTCGGCCTGCCGTTCGACGACGCGCCGCATCGACCCGAGGTCGTCCAGGGTCACCGGCAGCGTCACGATCGCCGGCCCCAGTTCCGCCGGTGGGCACTGCGGGTTCTCGGCCAGCAGCTCGTGGTCGTCGCGCCGGCAGCCGCTCGGGACCGGGGCACCGTCGACGAGGAACTCGTCGTGCAGGGCCCCGGCGTGCGCGCGGTCCGCCTCGACGTCGGGGAAGCAGCACAGCAGCTCGACGGGCAGCGCGCGCAGGGCGTGCGAGAGGGCGAGGTCGAGGCGGGTCCAGTAGGCGGCGTCCGCACCGGGCAGCTCGACCGGCTGGCCGACGGTGCACACCCCGGACGCGCCGTCGGCCAGCGCCTCGCGCACCGCGCGGCTCCAGCGCCCCGCGACCGTGAACGGCGGGGCCGAGTGCATCCGGTCCGGCGTGCGGAACTCCACCCCGGCGTCGCGGCCGAGGACGCGGCGCAGCACCGTCGCACACCGCGGGTCGACGACCACGAGCGCACGACGGCCCGCCTCCAGTGCCTCGGTCACCGGTGCGGTGAGGGCGGCGGCCTGGTGGTCGGGGTCCCGGTACGGCACGGCCCGGTGGACGAGGCCGTCCGGGTCGGGGCGCGGGGTGGTGGTGGCGGTCATCGGCGGTCGGTGGCGGTCGGGGTCATGGGGCGTAGGCCTTCCACGTCGAAGCTGTGCCCATCTGCTCAAGGCGGCTCCTGACGGGGTGACCATAACCAAGCCGCACCGGTCGTGTGGTGCGGGGCGTGTGTGTTCGGCGACGTCTCACCCACCGGCGGCCCGCGGTGCGGTAAGGAGAGCGGGAAGCGGATCACCCTTCACACACCATGAACAGGAGTGACAGATGCGCGTCTTCGACGGAGTGGACGAGCTGCGGGCGGCCAAGGGGACCGAGATCGGGACCTCGCCCTGGCTGACCGTCACGCAGGAGCGGATCGACGGCTTCGCCGACGCCACGGAGGACCACCAGTGGATCCACGTCGACGCTGAGCGGGCCGCGGCCGGACCGTTCGGCACCACGATCGCCCACGGCTTCCTGTCGCTGTCGCTGCTGCCCGAGCTGGTCCACTCCGTCTTCACGGTGGACGGGGTCAAGATGGGTGTGAACTACGGCCTCAACAGGGTCCGGTTCACCAGCCCGCTGCCGGTGGGCGCCCGGATCCGCGGCCGGATCGAGCTGACCGACGTCAGCGATGCCCCCGGCGGCGTCCAGCTCACCGTCGGTGTGACCGTCGAGACCGAGGGATCCGAGAAGCCCGCCCTGGTCGCCGAATGGCTGACCAGGCAGTACGTCTAGGTCGGAGGGGCCCGTGCGTGATGCGGTGATCTGCGAGCCGCTGCGGACCCCGGTCGGCGGGTTCGGGGGGTCGCTGCGCGACGTCCCGGCCCACACCCTCGCCGCGACGGTCGTCCGCGCCCTGATGGAGCGGACCGGGCTGGATCCCGACGTCGTCGAGGACGTCGTGCTGGGCCACTGCTACCCGACGATGGACGCCCCCGCGATCGGCCGGGTCGCCGCGCTCGACGCGGGCCTGCCCGTCACCGCGGGCGGCATCCAGGTCGACCGCCGCTGCGGCTCGGGCCTGCAGGCCGTGCTCTACGCGGCCGGCCAGGTCCGGACCGGCGCCGCGGAGGTCGTGCTGGCCGGCGGCGCCGAGTCGATGTCGGGTGCGTCGTTCTACTCCACGGGGATGCGGTGGGGGGTCACGGGCGGCGGGGTCACGCTGAACGACTCGCTGGCCCGCGGCCGCGTCACCGCCGGCGGGAAGGACTTCCCGGTGCCGGGCGGCATGCTGGAGACCGCGGAGAACCTGCGCCGCGACTACGCGATCGGTCGCGCCGAGCAGGACGAGTACGCCGTCCGCTCGCACCACCGGGCCGCGGCCGCGCAGGAGTCGGGGGTGTTCGCCGAGGAGATCGTCCCGGTGACCGTGCCCGGCCGGAAGGGCGACACCGTCGTCGAGCGCGACGAGCACGTCCGCCCCGACTCGACGGTCGAGAAGCTGGCGACGCTGCGCCCGATCCTGGGCAAGGACGACCCGGACGCCACCGTGACCGCGGGCAACGCCTCCGGTCAGAACGACGGCGCCGCGGTCTGCGTGGTGACCAGCCCGGGGAAGGCCGCCGAGCTGGGGCTGCGCCCGCTGGCGAAGGTCGTGTCCTGGGGACTGGGCGGGGTCCCGCCCAGGACGATGGGGATCGGCCCGGTCCCGGCGACGGCCAAGGCCCTGGACGCGGCCGGGCTGACCCTGGCCGACATCGACCTGATCGAGCTGAACGAGGCGTTCGCGGCGCAGGTCCTGGCCTGCGCGCGGGAGTGGACGTTCACCGACGCCGACTTCGAGCGCACCAACGTGCACGGCTCGGGGATCTCGATGGGGCACCCGGTCGGTGCCACCGGCGGCCGGATCCTGGCCACCCTCACCCGCGAGATGCAGCGTCGCGACGCCCGCTACGGGCTGGAGACGATGTGCATCGGCGGCGGCCAGGGGCTCGCCGCGGTGTTCGAGAAGGTGTGACCCGTAGCCGGGGCGGCCGTGCGCGGCCGCCCCGGCGACCGGTCAGTGCCCGGCGTTCTTCGCGCGCTCGTAGGACGCCTTGATCTCGCGCTCGGCGTCGGCCCGGCCGACCCAGGACGCGCCCTCGACGCTCTTGCCCGGCTCGAGGGTCTTGTAGATCTCGAAGAAGTGCTGGATCTCCGCCCGGTCGAACTCGGCCAGGTGGTGGATGTCGCGCAGGTGCTCCTGGCGGGGGTCGTCCGAGGGGACGCAGAGGACCTTGTCGTCGCCGCCCTTCTCGTCCTTCATCCGGAACATGCCGATCGCGCGGGAGCGGATGACGCACCCCGGGAAGGTCGGCTCCTGCACCAGGACCAGGGCGTCCAGCGGGTCCCCGTCCTCGCCCAGGGTGTCGTCGATGAACCCGTAGTCGGCGGGGTACTGGGTGGCGGTGAACAGGGTGCGGTCGAGCCGGATACGTCCGGTCTCGTGATCGACCTCGTACTTGTTCCGGCCGCCCTTGGGGATTTCGATGGTGACGTCGAAGTCCACGGTTCGTTGCTCCTTGAAGAGGGTCAGCGGTCTTGTGTCACGGTTCCACCGGATACGGGCGGGGCCGCTGGCCCGCCCGCTCCGGCGGTGTCGGTGCTGCCCCCTAGTGTGAGGGACCGGGTGGGCACGGGTGCACGCCGGTGAGCGCCGAGTGGGCCGATGTGGCCCGCGTCGCACCACCGTGCGGGCAGGTCGGCCGCCGGACGAGCAGGTACAGGAGGGTCCGTGGGACGCAGGCATCGCCGGCCGGAGCGCAGCTACCGGCGGTTCGCCGTGGTCGCGGTCGCGGTGATGGCACTGGCCTCGCTGTTCGGCGCCGTCGCCCTGGCCGGGCCGGACGCCCGCAGCTCGTTCGGGCTCGGCGCCACCGCCACCCGGTACCCGCCGGTCCCGATGCCCGCCCTGCGCCCGCTCACGCCGACGGCGCCGGTGCCGAGCGCCGCCGGGATCACCCAGGCCCTGTCCTCCCAGCTCGACGCGCCCGAGCTCGGCGAGGTCACCGGGGTCGTCATGGACTCCGCCGCCCCGCGCGGGGTGAAGCCGATCTGGGAGCGCGACGGCGACCGCGGCATGGTCCCCGGCTCCACGACGAAGCTGCTCACCGCCGCGGCCGCCCTGCTGTCGCTGAACCCGACCGACCGGCTCGCGACCCGGGTCGTGCCCGGCCCGGCACCGGACTCGGTCGTCCTCGTCGGGTCCGGCGACCCGTCGCTGACCGCGCTGCCCGACGGGCAGGACGGGCTCTACCCCGAGCCCGCGCGGATCGCCGACCTCGCCGAGCAGGTGACGAAGGCCGTCGGTCGTCCGATCACGACGGTCTACACCGACGCGAGCCTCTGGAAGGGCCCGGCCGAGTCCCCGGGCTGGGGGCCCACCGACGTCGCGGACGGCTACGTCGCCCCGATGTCGGCGCTGATGCTCGACGGCGGCCGCACCGACCCGCTGCAGCAGGACGGCCCGCGCAGCACCGACCCCGCCACGGCCGCCGGGAAGGCGCTGGCCCGCGCGCTCGGCGCCTCCGACGTCCGCGAGGGCGTCGCCGCCGCGAACGCGCCGGTGCTGGGGAGCGTGTCCTCCCCGCCGATCGCGAGCCTCATCGAGTACATGCTCACCGCCTCGGACAACGTCACCGCCGAGGCGATGGCCCGCCAGGTCGCGGTGTCCAAGGACGGCGAGGCCTCGTTCGACGGAGCCTCGAAGGCCGTCACCGAGGCGCTGGTCCAGGCCGGCTACGACGTGTCCGGGCTGCAGCTCGCCGACGGCAGCGGCCTGTCCCGGGACAACCTGATCCCGGCCCGGCTGCTCGGCGCGGTGCTGTCCTCGGCCGCCGCCCAGTCCGACAGCCCGACCGACGTGCAGTTCCTGCGCCCGATCCTCACCGGGCTCCCGGTCGCGGGCGGTGGCGGGACACTCGCCGACCGCTTCGGCGACCCGCGGTCGGTCGCCGGACGCGGTGTCGTGCGCGCCAAGACCGGCACGCTGTCCGGCGCCTCCAGCCTCGCCGGGGTCGTCACCGACGTCGACGGCAGGCTGCTGGTGTTCGCGCTGCTGTCCAACGGCACCTCGCCCGCCGACGCCCGGCCCGCGCTGGACCGCGTCGCGGCGACGCTGTCGCGCTGCGGCTGCCGCGGCTGACCCGGTCTCGCGCACCCGTCGTCGCGGGTAGCGTGGGACGCATGGAGACCGACACGACCGGCCCGGTCACCGGCCGCCGGCCCGACCGCACCGGCGCCGGACTGCCGGTGAACTGGTCCCTGGCCGCGTCGACGGCGGCCTCGCTGATGCCTGCCGGGCCCCGCACCACCCCCGCGGTGGCGGGTGCGCTGGTGGAGCGTCTGCGCACCGACTCCGCCCGCGCCGAGGGGCACGTCCGCGAGGTCACCGGCCTCGGGGCGGACCTGCCGCTGCTGCCCGCCGACGTGCTGGACCGGCCCGCCTGGGCGCGTGCCGCCGTCGGGGGGATGGAGGCGCTGACCTCCGGCGCCCGGCTGCCCGACTCGCCGTGGCCGCTGCGCGCGGTCACCGCGGCGGGCTCGGGGGTGCAGCTCGGCGCGCTGCTCGCCTACATGGGCGCCCGGGTGCTCGGCCAGTACGACCCGTTCGGCGGGCCCGGCGGAGCGGGGCGGCTCATCGTCGTCGCCCCGAACGTCTACGCCGCCTCGCGCTCGCTCGACGTCGACGGCGACCAGTTCGGCCTCTGGGTCTGCCTGCACGAGGCCACCCACCGGCTCCAGTTCACCGCGGTGCCGTGGCTGCGCGACCACTTCGCCGGGCTGGTCACCGAGCTGCTGTCGCTGCAGGAGCCGGACACCGCGCGGCTCGCCCGGCTGCCCGACGCGATCCGCGCGCTGCGCGGCGAGGACGGCCGCAAGGCCGACGTGCTCGCGCTCGTCGAGCTGTTGCAGGGCCCCGAGCAGCGGGCCGTGCTCGACCGGCTGCTCGCCCTGTCCACGCTGCTGGAGGGGCACGCGGACCACGTCATGGACGCCGTCGGGCCGGACGTGGTCCCCGACGTCGCGCTCATCCGGCGCCGGTTCACCGAGCGCCGCCGCGGCGGCGGGCTGATCGACCGGGTCCTGCGCGCGCTGCTCGGGGTCGAGGCGAAGATGCGCCAGTACGCCGTCGGCGCCGCGTTCTGCCGGGCCGTCGAGCGCGAGTCCGGGATGGCCGGGATCAACCGGGTCTGGGAGTCGCCGGAGACGCTGCCGACCCGCGCCGAGCTGGACGACCCGCCCGCGTGGCTGCGCCGCGTCGCCTGACGGGTCACGAGCCCGCTGCGGCGGGCCGGGTCCGGCGCGCCGTGCGGGCCGCACTGGACCGGCTGCCCGGTGACGCGGCCGCCGCCCCACCGTTGGTCGCCTGCTCCGGCGGCGCCGACTCCACCGCGCTGGTGCTCGCCGTCCGGGAGGCCGTCGAGGGGCCGGTGCACGCCGTCGTCGTCGACCACGGGCTGCAGGACGGGTCCGCGGAGCGCTCGGCCGGGCTCGCCACGCGGCTGCGCGGGCTCGGGGTGACGGCCGCGGTGCACCCGGTCGTCGTCGGTGTCGCGGGTGGCCCCGAGGCCGCGGCCCGGACCGCCCGGTACGCCGCGCTGCGGGCGGCGCGGCCGTCGCCGTCGTCGCCGGTGCTGCTCGGGCACACCCTCGACGACCAGGCCGAGACCGTGCTGCTGGGCCTCGGCCGGGGCTCCGGGGCCCGGTCGCTGTCCGGGATGCGCGAGTGGACCGAGCCGTGGCTGCGGCCGCTGCTCGGGGTGCGCCGGGCCGACACGGCCGCCGCCTGCGCGGCCGCCGGCGTCGCGGTCTGGGCCGACCCGCACAACGCCGACCCCCGTTTCGTCCGCGCCCGGCTGCGTCACGAGGTGCTGCCGCTGCTGGAGGACGTCCTGGGCGGCGGGGTCGCGGCCGCGCTCGCCCGCACCGCGGACCAGCTCCACGACGACGACGCCGCCCTCTCCGCCGCCGCGGCACGGCTGCTGTCCGCCGCCCGCGCGGCCACGGACGGTGAGCGGCGCGCACCGGCGGGGGAGCCCGGGCCGGGTGATTCCGGCGACAACGGCGCACCACCGGGTACCGCCGCGACGGACCCGACCGGGGCCGCGGCGGGGGTCGGGGAGGCCGTCGGCACGGCGATCGACATCGGGGTCCTCGCCGCCGCCGAGCCCGCCGTACGACGCCGGGTCCTGCGGGAATGGCTCGCCGGGGGCGGTGCGCGGGCGCTCACCGAGGCGCAGCTGCGCGCCGCCGACGACCTCGTCGGGGCCTGGCGCGGGCAGGGCGGACCGGCGCTGGGCGGCGGCTTGGAGCTGACCCGCGCGCGTGGCAGGCTCGTGCTGCGCCGCCACAGCCGGCCGCGTGACCGGGCGTGACCGCGGGCCCGGTGGTCGGAGTCGACCGGGTCGCAGACGCGGGCCGTGCGAGGGGGTCGGGTGTACGACGGGGACATCTCCTCGGTGCTGGTCACCGAGGAGCAGGTGCGCGAGAAGACCGCGGAGCTGGCGCAGCAGATCGCCGGTGACTACGCCGACCGCGTGCGCGACGGCCGCGAGTCCGACCTCGTGCTGATCGGCGTCCTCAAGGGCGCGGTCATGTTCATGACCGACTTCGCCCGCGCGCTGCCCATCCCGGCCCAGCTGGAGTTCATGGCGGTCAGCTCCTACGGCTCGTCCACCTCGTCGTCGGGGGTCGTGCGGATCCTCAAGGACCTCGACCGCGACATCGCGGGGCGGCACGTGCTGATCGTCGAGGACATCATCGACTCCGGGTTGACGCTGAACTGGCTGCTGGGCAACCTGCAGACCCGCTCGCCCGCGTCGCTGGAGGTCGTGACGCTGCTGCGCAAGCCGGACGCGGTGAAGGTCGACGTCCCGGTCCGCTACGTCGGCTTCGACATCCCGAACGAGTTCGTCGTCGGCTACGGCCTCGACTACGCCGAGCGCTACCGCGACCTGCCCTACATCGGCACGCTCGACCCGTCGGTCTACGCCTGAGGGCGGCTCAGCCGAGCCCGGGCCCGGCGGGTGTGGCCAGCGCCCGCGGGTCCACCCCGGCCGGCGACGCGGTGAACGCGGGCCCGCCGGCGAGCGCCAGGCCGGCCGGACCGTCGGTGCGGGCGGCGTAGTCCAGCGCCCTCGCCAGGTCGGTGTACTCGATGCTGGGCAGGTCGTCGGTGGTGGTGAGGCTGGACAGCACACCGATCGCGCGGCCCTGCGCGTCGAGCAGCGGGCTGCCCGACTCCCCGGCGACGCCGTCCTGCACGGCGAACACCGCGTGCCCCCAGCCGCCACCGACCTCGGCGGCGGCCGTGCCGGCGCGCATCCCGACCGCGCGGACGCCGCCGGCGCCGGGCGGGTTGGTGAGGCCGTAGACCGGGGAGCCGGCGGGCAGCGGCGCGGTGCGGACCGCGCCGGGGCCGCCGAAGAACGGCACCGCGGCACCCACCGAGGGGCGGGCGCCCGCGGGCAGCTCGACGAGTGCGAGGTCGTTGTAGGCGCAGACGTCGGGGTCGCGCTCCCCGCGGGCCTGCATGGTGTTCCACGAGCTCCACGCCAGCGTCCCGGTGACCGTGCCGTCGCGGCCGTGGACCAGGACCGGGGTGCCCAGCGGCACCGCGTCGGAGGTGCAGCCGTCGGTCTCGGTCTCGTCGCCGGTGCCGCCGCAGTGCGCGGCCTGCGCGAGGAAGGTGCGCTCGCCCGCGGTGAACACGAACCCGGCCGTGCACAGGCCCGCGCCGGTGGTCTCGGTGACGGTGCCCGGCCCGATCGACCCCGGCCCCGCGACGACGGCCGGGTGCGGCACGAGGTCGCTCGCCTCGGCCCGGGCGGTGGTCGCCGGCGGTGCGGTCACGACCGGCGGCGTCGGTGCGGCGGCCGCGGGCGGCGGGATCACGGGCACGGCGGCGGCCGTCCCCACCGGAACGGTGAACACCGCCAGTGCCGCCGCGGCGGCGAGACCGGCGGCGAGCGCCGACACCGTCCGCCGGGGTCCGGCCACCGCGTGCAGCGCCATCCGATCGTCCCTCCCGACCCGCAGACCATCGCCGCCGGCCCGGACGGAGCAGGGCGCCGCTGCCCTCCGCCGCCGTCCGGGTACCGAGCGTGCTGCACAGTTGTCCCACACCACGGTGTCGACGTGTGCGTCGGGACACCCCTGTGGGGGAACCGGGCAGGTCGTCGGTTCGTTCACGGATCGGCCGCCCGCTCACCGGGCGGTCCGGCCAGGTCCGTCCGGAGCACTCCACCCACCGTGGGGCTATCCTGGCGGGTCAGGGCCCTCCGGCGGGGCGGTACACCGTCCGCCGCCGCTGCCGAGAACCACTCCCGGGAAGGTGAAGGCCACCCAGGCCGACGTTGCATGGACCGCAAGCGCCTGCTCCGCAACCCGCTGATCTGGATCCTCGTCGCACTCCTGATCTACCTCGGGTTCAGCCAGCTGTTCGACGACACCCGCGGATACACCGAGGTCACGACGTCGGTCGCGCTCTCCCAGGTCCAGTCGGGGAACGTCAAGGACGCCCTCGTCGAGGACCGTGAGCAGCAGCTCCGCCTCACGCTGGACCGCCCGATCGAGGTCGACGGCAACGAGACGACCCAGATCCTCACCCAGTACCCGGCACAGATCTCCGGTCAGATCTTCGACCAGGTCCGCCAGGTCCCCGGGATCGCCGAGTACGACACCGTCGTCCGCCAGGACTCCTTCCTCTCCACGCTGCTGATCACGATGATCCCGCTGGCGCTGGTCCTGATCCTGCTGTTCTGGTTCCTGAACAACGCCCAGGGCGGCGGGAACCGGGTCATGAGCTTCGGCAAGTCCAAGGCCAAGCAGCTGAACAAGGACATGCCGAAGAACACGTTCGCGGACGTGGCGGGCGCCGACGAGGCGGTCGAGGAGCTCTACGAGATCAAGGACTTCCTGCAGAACCCGGGCCGCTACCAGGCCCTGGGCGCGAAGATCCCCAAGGGCGTGCTGCTCTACGGCCCGCCCGGCACCGGCAAGACGCTGCTGGCCCGTGCGGTCGCCGGCGAGGCGGGCGTGCCGTTCTACACGATCTCCGGGTCCGACTTCGTCGAGATGTTCGTCGGTGTCGGTGCCTCCCGGGTGCGCGACCTGTTCGAGCAGGCCAAGCAGAACGCGCCCTGCATCATCTTCGTCGACGAGATCGACGCGGTCGGCCGCCAGCGCGGCGCCGGCCTCGGCGGCGGGCACGACGAGCGCGAGCAGACCCTGAACCAGCTGCTCGTCGAGATGGACGGCTTCGACGCCCGCGGCGGCATCATCCTGATCGCCGCGACGAACCGGCCGGACATCCTGGACCCGGCGCTGCTGCGCCCGGGCCGGTTCGACCGGCAGATCCCGGTCGGTGCCCCCGACCTGGCGGGCCGTCGCGCGATCCTGAGCGTGCACTCCAAGGGCAAGCCCTTCGCCGACGACGTCGACCTCGAGTCGCTGGCCAAGCGCACCGTGGGCATGTCCGGTGCCGACCTGGCCAACGTGATCAACGAGGCCGCGCTGCTGACCGCCCGCGAGCACGGGACATCGATCAACGGCGCCGCGCTGGAGGAGTCGGTCGACCGTGTCGTCGGCGGCCCCCGGCGCAAGTCGAAGATCGTCTCCGAGCGCGAGCGGAAGATCACCGCGTACCACGAGGGCGGGCACGCGCTGGCCGCGTGGGCGATGCCGGACCTGGAGCCGGTCTACAAGCTCACGATCCTGCCGCGCGGGCGTACCGGCGGGCACGCGCTCGTCGTCCCCGAGGACGACAAGGGCCTCATGACCCGTGCCGAGATGATCGCGCGGCTGGTGTTCGCGATGGGCGGGCGCTCGGCCGAGGAGCTCGTCTTCCACGAGCCCACGACCGGCGCGTCCTCCGACATCGACCAGGCCACCAAGATCGCCCGCGCGATGGTCACCGAGTACGGCATGAGCGCCAAGCTCGGTGCCGTCCGGTACGGCCGCGAGCAGGGCGACCCGTTCCTCGGCCGCTCGATGGGCAACCAGGCCGACTACTCGCTCGAGGTCGCCCACGAGATCGACGAGGAGGTGCGCAAGCTCATCGAGGCCGCGCACACCGAGGCGTGGGAGATCCTCAACACCTACCGCGACGTGCTCGACGACCTGGTGCTGGAGCTCCTGGACAAGGAGACCCTGAACCGCAAGGACCTCGAGCGGATCTTCGGCTCGGTGGAGAAGCGGCCGCGGATCACCGCGTTCGACGACTTCGGCGTGCGCACGCCGTCGGAGAAGCCGCCGATCAAGACCCGGCGCGAGCTGGCGCACGAGCGCGGTGAGGTCCTGCCGCCCGAGGAGGACGAGCGCACCCCGGCCGAGGTCGGCTCGGGCTCCGCGAACGGCTACGGCGACGCGCCCGGCACCCCCGGTGCCTCCCCGTTCCCGTCGGGCGGCTCGGTCCCGAGCCGCCCGGACGCCCCGAACGACGGTGGCTACGGCCCCGGCGACGGCGGCCCGGGCAACGGGAACGGGAACGGCTACGGCGCGCCCGGCAACGGGCACGGCGCCCCGGCCCACGGCTACGGCCGGGCCGGGTCCTACGGCGGACCGGGGCAGCCCCCGCCGCCCGCCGTCGCCCCGAACTACGGTGCCCCGCCGGACTGGCGGCCCGCGACAACCCCGCAGGGGCAGAGCTGGCCGCCGCCGAACTGGGCGCAGCCGCCGCAGCAGGGCGGGCCGCAGGGCCCCGGCCAGGGCGGTCCGTGGCCCGGTCCCGGACCGGGCGACGGCGGCAACGGCAACGGCGCGCACGGCAACGGCGCGCCGGGTGGTGCGAACGACCCCGGCGCCGGCGAGCAGCGGCGCGGACACGACCCGGAGGCAGGACACTGAGCACGTCGACGACGGACGGACGCTCCGGACCGGTGGAGTCCGCCGCGGTGGCGGCCGGGGTGACCCGGGCCGTACCCGGCGGGGTCGACCTGGACCGCGCGGAGCGCGCCGTCCGCGAGCTGCTGATCGCGGTCGGGGAGGACCCGGACCGCGAGGGCCTCAAGGAGACCCCGGCCCGGGTCGCGCGCGCCTACGGCGAGATCTTCGCCGGGCTGTTCGTCGACCCGGACACGGTGCTGGAGAAGACCTTCGACGAGGGCCACGGCGAACTCGTGCTGGTCAAGGACATCCCGATGTTCTCCACCTGCGAGCACCACCTCGTGCCCTTCCACGGGGTGGCCCACGTCGGCTACATCCCGGCCGTCGACGGCCAGGTCACCGGCCTGTCCAAGCTGGCCCGGGTGGTCGACCTGTACGCCAAGCGCCCGCAGGTGCAGGAGCGGCTGACCGCGCAGATCGCCGACGCCCTGGTGCGCAAGCTCGACCCGCGCGCGGTGATCGTCGTGCTGGAGGCCGAGCACCTGTGCATGGCCATGCGCGGCATCCGCAAGCCGGGGTCGCGCACCACCACCTCGGCGGTGCGCGGGCTGTTCAAGAGCTCGGCGACCTCCCGCGCGGAGGCGCTCTCGCTGATCAGGGGGCGCTGACGTGGTCGCCCCCGGCGGGGCGTTGCCGGAACTCGGCCGCTGCGCGGTCATGGGGATCCTGAACGTCACCCCCGACTCGTTCTCCGACGGCGGCCGCTACCTCGACCGGTCGCACGCCGTCGCGCACGGCGTCGCGATGCGCGACGCCGGCGCCGACCTCGTCGACGTCGGCGGGGAGTCGACCCGGCCCGGCGCGCAGCGGATCGACGCGGCGACCGAGCGGGACCGCGTCCTGCCGGTGGTGCGCGAGCTCGTCGCCGCGGGCGTGCGGGTCAGCGTCGACACCACCCGCTCCGAGGTCGCGCGGGCCTGCGTGGAGGCCGGAGCGGCGATGGTCAACGACGTCTCCGGCGGCCTGGCCGACCCGCGGATGGCCGCGGTCGTCGCCGAGGCGCGGACGCCCTGGGTGATCATGCACTGGCGCGGGCACAGCGCCGGCATGCAGCAGCTCGCGGGCTACGAGGACGTGATCGGCGAGGTGCGGTCCGAGCTCGTCGCCCGGGTCGACCACGCCGTGATGGCCGGGGTCGACCCCGGCCGCATCGTGCTCGACCCCGGTCTCGGGTTCGCCAAGAACGCCTCGCACAACTGGGCGCTGCTGCGCCGGCTCGACGTGTTCGTCGACCTGGGCTTCCCGGTGCTGGTCGGGGCCTCGCGCAAGCGGTTCCTCGGCGAGCTGCTGGCCTCGGCCGAGGGCGAGCCGCGCACCCCGCCGGGCCGCGACATCGCGACCGCCGCGGTCAGCGCGCTCGCCGCCAACGCGGGCGCCTGGGGCGTGCGGGTGCACGACGTCGAGTCCACGATGGACGCCATCGCGGTCGCCGCCGCCTGCCGGCTCGGCGCCTCGCGCGCCCGCACCCCGCGGGAGACCGGGCGGTGAGCGACCGGATCGAGCTACGGGGACTGCGGGTCCGCGGGAACCACGGCGTGTTCGACCACGAGCGCCGCGACGGCCAGGAGTTCGTCGTCGACCTGGTGGTGCACGCCGACCTCGCGCCCGCCGCCGCCTCGGACGACCTGGCCGACACGCTGCACTACGGCGAGCTCGCCGAGCTGGCCGCGGGCATCGTCGGCGGTCCGGCCCGGGACCTCGTCGAGGCCGTCGCCGGGGAGATCGCGCAGGCCGTGCTGGACTCCGACGCCCGGGTCACCGCCGTCGAGGTGACGCTGCACAAACCGTCGGCGCCGATCCCGCTGACCTTCGACGACGTCGCGGTCGTCCTGACCCGGAGCCGGGCGTGACCCGCGCGGTCCTGTCCCTCGGCTCCAACCTGGGCGACCGGGCCGCGCACCTGCGCACGGTCGTCGCGGACCTGGGGGCGGCCGTCGTGGCGGTGTCGCCGGTGTTCGAGACGGCGCCGTGGGGCGTGACCGACCAGCCGGACTTCCTCAACGCGGTGCTCGTCGCGGACGACCCGGCGCTCGACGCCCGGGGCTGGCTGCGCCGCGGGCAGGCCCTCGAGGACGCCTCGGGCCGGATCCGCGAGCAGCGCTGGGGGCCGCGCACCCTCGACGTCGACGTCGTGCAGGTGACCGACGACGGCGCGCCGGTCACCTCGGACGACCCGGAGCTGCTCCTGCCGCACCCGGGCACCCCCGACCGGGCCACCGTGCTGCTGCCGTGGCTGCTCGCCGAGCCCGGCGCCGTCCTGCACGGGCACGGGCCGGTCGCCGACCTGCTGGACCGGCTCGGCCCGGACGGCCGTGCCGGTGTGCACCGCCGTGACGACGTCGTCCTGCGGGACCCGGCATGACCGCGCCCGGACCGGGCGGACGGCGCCCCGGCCGCGGCCCGGACGACGACCCGCGCCCGACGGTGCGCCCGACCCGGGTCCGCGACGTCGCCGCGATCGCCGTGGTCGCGGCCCTGCTCGGCAACATCCTCGTCCAGCTGACCTACGGGTCGCTGCCGACGCTGCCGGTCGCCGCGGCGGTCGTCGTCGCGGTCCTCGCCGCCGCCGAGGCCGCGGGCGGGGTCGTGCTGCGGCGCCGGATCGAGCGCCGGAACGGGGCCGTCCCGGTACCGCCGCTCGTCGCGGCCCGGGCGGTGCTGCTCGCCAAGGCGTCCGCGGTCGGCGGCGCGGTGGTCGCCGGGCTGTGGGTGGGCGTGCTGATGCACACGCTGCCGCGGGCCGCGGTCGTGGTGGCCGCGTTCCGGGACAGCGTCGTCGCCGGGGTCGGCGTGGTCAGCGCGCTGCTGCTGGTCTGCGCCGCGTTCTGGCTGGAGCACTGCTGCCGGTCGCCCGACGACCCGGACGACACCGACGGCGGGATCCGCGCGGGCTGAGGCGCGTCCCCCCGCGCGGACCGGGCCGGTTCTCTACGCTGGACGGTCATGACGTCCCCGACGCTCGGCCGCCCCTACGCCCCGGTGCCGGCGCCGTCCGCCAAGCGACGGGGCGTGCTGCTGCCGGTCGTGGGCCTGGTGGTGCTGGCCCTGCTCGCGGTGATCACGATCGGGGTGCTGCAACGCGCGATCGGGACGCCGGGGGTGATCGTCGGGACCCTGGCCGCGCTGCTGCCGGTCGTGCCCGTGGTGGCGGCGTTCCTCTGGGTGGACCGGTGGGAGCCCGAGCCGCCGCGGATGCTGATGGGCGCGTTCCTCTGGGGCGCCGGCTTCGCCGCGCTGGTCGCCCTGCTGATCAACACGAGCGCCTCGGCGGTGCTCGACGCGGCCGCCGGGCGCGGCGCGGGCGACCTGTTCGGCCCGGTCGTGGTCGCCCCGGTCGTCGAGGAGTTCACCAAGGGGCTGTTCCTGGTCGGGCTGCTGCTGTTCCGGCGCCGCGAGTTCGACGGGATCGTCGACGGCGTCGTCTACGCCGGGATCGTCGCCGCCGGGTTCGCGTTCAGCGAGAACATCCTCTACCTCGGCCGCGCGGTGTCCGAGCCGGAGTCGGCCGGGGTGCTCGCGACGCTGTTCGTCCGCGGCGTCGCCTCGCCGTTCGCGCACCCGCTGTTCACCTGCATGATCGGCATCGCCGCCGGGATCGCGGTGACCAGCCGCAGCATCGGGGTGCGGGTGCTGGCGATGATCGCCGGCTACGTCGCCGCGGTGGTGCTGCACGCGCTGTGGAACGGCGCGTCGGTGCTGGCCGCGACGCCCGGCGGCTTCTTCCAGATCTACCTGTTCGTGATGGTCCCGATCTTCGTCGGGCTGATCCTGCTCGTGGTGTTCGCGCGTCGCCGCGAGGCGCGGATCGTCGCCGCGCAGCTGCCCGGCTTCGCCGCCGCGGGCTGGATCGCGCCGAGCGAGGTGACCCTGCTGGCCCGGCTGTCCCGGCGGAAGGGCTGGCGCACGCTGGTGCGGCGCCGCTCCGGCCCGGCCGCGGCCAAGGCCGTCGCCGAGTACCAGTCCGCGGTCACCGAGCTGGCGTTCATGCGGAACCGGATCGCGCGCGGCGCGGTGCGGGAGAGTGCCCACGCCCTGCACGACGAGAAGCTGGCCGCGCTGCTGCGGGCCCGCGCCGTCGCCGTCGGGGTGCCGGAGGCGCTGGTCGCGGCCTGGGCGCGGAAGCGTCCCTCGGACTGGGAGCCGCCGCCCCCGGCCGCGCCGGACGGCAGCTTCTCCGGCCAGTTCCGCATCCCGACCTTCCCCGACGGCGGCGGCGCGTCCGCCTCCGCGGGACCCGCCGTGCCGCCGCTCCCGCCCGGCCCGGACACGCTCATGACCGCGGCGCCCTGGGGGCGCCCCGAGGGACCGCGGGCCGCTCCGTGGTCGGGCGCGCCGCGGACCCCCACCCCGCCCGGCCGTCCGCAGGAGCCGGCCCGACGTCCCGGCCCCCCGGGTACCGGCCCCGGTCCGGTCCCCGGCGGCCGGGGGGCGGGCTCGCCGCCGGCCGGACACCGGCCGCCCGGTTCCCCGGTGTCCGGTCCCGCACCGGCCGCCTCTGCGGCGCCGGGCCCCGCGGTCCCCGACGCCGCCGGACCCGCCCCGGGGGGACGCGACGAGCACCTGACCCGTGCCGTCCGCCGTCCGGAACCACCCGCCCCCGAGCCCCGCGGCCGCCACCACGACAACCCCTCCGACCCCGGCCCCACCCGCCCGATGCTCCGCCCCGACGACGACCCGGACCGTCCCGCCGCCCGTTGATCCGGGCCGATCCGGGGCCGATCCGGGGCGCCGGGGACCGCCCGCCCCCACCCCGTCCCATGATCACCGGTTGTGGAGCGGAGCGTTCGCGAGGCGGGCGCTGAACTCCACGACCGTCGATCACCGACGGGGCCGGGGGTGAGGCCGGTCTCAGGAGCACGCCCCGCCACCCGGCGCCCGTCTACCCTCGCGTCCGGCGCGCGGCCACCGGAGGTCGCGCCACCCGCGGATTGCCCGACCGGTACCCCACCAGGACCGGAACGGGAGGAAACGGATTCTCGTGATGGACTCTGCGATCGACGGCGGTCGCCCCGCGCGGCTCGCGGTCGGGGTGGTCTCGGCCGGTCGGGTCGGTGCGGTGCTGGGCGCCGCGCTCGCCCGTGCGGGCCACCACGTCGTCGCCGCCTCCGGGGTCTCGCAGGCCTCGGTGCGCCGGGCGGAGACCCTGCTCCCCGACGTCCCCCTGCTCCCGCCGGACGAGGTCTGCTCGCGCGCCGACCTGGTCCTGCTCGCCGTCCCCGACGACGTGCTGCCCGGCCTGGTCCGCGGCCTCGCCGCCGCCGGCTGCTTCCGCCCGGGCCAGATCGCCGTCCACACGGCGGGGTCGCGCGGCGTCGCGGTGCTGGACCCGGCGACGGAGCGGGGTGTGCTGCCGCTCGCGCTGCACCCGGCGATGACGGTGACCGGCCGGCCCGAGGACGTCGACCGGCTCGCCGCCTGCTGCATCGGCGTCACCGCCCCCGGCGACCCGGAGCACGGCGACCCGCGCGACGCCGTCGGCTGGAGCGTCGCCGAGGCACTCGTGCTGGAGATGTCGGCCGAGCCCGTCCGCATCCCCGAGGCGATGCGCCCGCTCTACCACGCCGCGCTCGCCCACGGCGCCAACCACCTGACCACCCTGGTCGGGGACTGCGTGCAGCTGCTGGAGACCGCGGGCATCCGGCCCGCGGAGCGGCTCGTCGCGCCGCTGCTGTCGGCCGCGCTGGACAACGCGCTGCGCCACGGCGACCGCGCGCTGACCGGACCGGTCGCCCGCGGCGACGCCGGCACCGTCCGGACCCACCTGGAGCACATCGGCGACGCCGACCCCGACCTGGCCGCCGTCTACCGGGCGCTGGCCGGTCGCACCGCCCACCGCGCCGCCGCCGCCGGGCTCCTCGGCCCCGACGGCGTCCGCGACATCGAGACCGCACTGGAGGAGAAGTGAGCACCCCCGGCTCCACCCGGAACGGCTACGGCACCGGCCGGCTGACCGTGCACGCCGACCCGGCGACGCTCGCCGCGGTCACCCGCGCGCTGCGCGGCGCGGGCCGCAAGGTCGTCCTCATCCCCACGATGGGCGCCCTGCACGAGGGCCACCGCGAGCTGATCCGGCACGCGAAGCGGATCCCCGGCGCCGTCGTCCCGGTCGTGTCGATCTTCGTGAACCCGTTGCAGTTCGGCGCGGGCGAGGACCTCGACCGCTACCCGCGCCCGATCGAGGCCGACCTCGACGCCTGCCGCGACGAGGGCGTCGAGCTGGTGTTCACCCCGCAGGTCGAGCACATGTACCCGCCGGGCTCGCAGACCCGCGTCACCGCCGGGCCGCTCGGCGACGAGCTGGAGGGCGCCTCCCGGAAGGGCCACTTCGACGGCGTCCTGACCGTGGTGTCGAAGCTGTTCCACATCGTCGGCCCGGACGTCGCGCTGTTCGGCGAGAAGGACTACCAGCAGCTGACGCTGATCCGGCGGATGGTGCGGGACCTGGACTTCCCGACCCGGGTCGTCGGCGTCCCGACCGTCCGCGAGGACGACGGCCTGGCCCTGTCCTCGCGCAACGTCTACCTCGACCCCGGGCAGCGCCGCGCCGCCGCCGTGCTGTCGCGCGCACTCGCCGCCGGTGCCGCGGTGTCGGTCCGCGGGCACGACGCCGTGCTGGACGCCGCCCGCGCCGAGCTGGCGACCGAGCCGGAGGTCGACGTCGACTACCTCGAGCTGCGCGACACCGACCTCGGACCGGCCCCCGCCCCGGGCGCCGGGGACGGCCGCCTGCTCGTCGCCGCCCGGGTCGGCGCCACCCGCCTGATCGACAACGCCCCCATCGCGTTCTGACCGCGTCCCGAGGAGAACCGCCGTGAACCGCACGATGATGAAGTCCAAGATCCACCGCGCCACCGTGACGCAGGCCGACCTGCACTACGTCGGCTCGGTCACCGTCGACGCCGACCTCATGGCGGCCGCCGACCTGCTCGAGGGCGAGCAGGTCAGCATCGTCGACATCACCAACGGTGCCCGCCTGGAGACCTACGTGATCACCGGTGAGCCCGGCTCCGGGGTGATCGGCATCAACGGTGCCGCCGCGCACCTGGTGCACCCCGGTGACCTGGTCATCCTGATCTCCTACGGCTCCTACGACGAGGCCGAGCTGCGCGACTACACCCCGCGCGTCGTCTTCGTCGACGCCGACAACCGGATCGCCGACCTGGGCGCCGACCCGGGGCACGCCCCGGAGGGCTCGGGCCTGCTGACCAGCGCGGCCCGCTGAGGTCGACGCGGTGCTGCTCTGCATCGACGTCGGGAACACCCACGTCTCGCTGGGGCTCTACCCCGACACCGGGACGGGTGCGGAGCCGCTGGACCCGACGCCGGAGCGCCGCTGGCGGCTGCGCACCGACACCTCCGCCACCGCCGACGAGCTGGACCTGACCGTCACCGGGATGCTCGGCGCGCACTTCCCCGAGGTCACCGCGGTCGCCGCGCTGTCCACGGTGCCGGGGCCGTCGCGGGAGCTGCGCACGCTGCTCTCGCGCTGGTCGGACCGGATGCGGACACTCGTCGTCGGGCCGGGGGTGCGCACGGGCGTGCCGTTGCTGGTGGACCACCCGCGCGAGGTGGGCGCGGACCGGGTCGTGAACTCGCTCGCCGCGCACCACCTGTTCGGCACCACCTGCATCTGCGTCGACCTCGGGACCTGCACGAACATCGACGTGGTCACCGCGAGGGGCGAGTTCCTCGGCGGAGCGCTGGCCCCGGGCATCGACATCGCGATGCAGGCGCTCGCCGAGCGGGCGTCGTCGCTGCGGCCGGTCGACCTGGTCGAGCCGCGCTCGGTGATCGGCCGGACGACGGTGGAGGCCGTCCAGGCCGGGGTGCTCTACGGCGCCGCCGGACAGGTCGACGGGTTGGTCCGCCGGATCCTCGCCGAACTGGGCCCGGACGCGCTGCCGGTCACCGTGATCGTCACCGGCGGGCTCGCGGAGCTCGTCCACGGCCGTGCCGACACCGTCACCGACCACGTCCCGGACCTGACGCTGCACGGGCTGCGCCTCACCCACCTGCGCCACCACCGGCCCCGCTGACCGGCCCCGCTGACCGGCCCCGCCGACCGGCTGCGCCGACCCGGCCCCGCCGACCCGGCCCTGCGGTCCCGGCCCGCCGACCCGGCCCCGCCGACCGGCTGGGCCGGCCGGGCCCGCCGGCCGGCGCCCCGGATCGCGCCCGCCGACCGGGGCTCAGAGCCTGCGGGACCGCCGCACGATCGTGCGCATCGGCAGGGTGAAGCGCCCGTCGGCGTCGGCGACCCGCCCGGTCAGGAACTCCCGGGCGGCGGCGAACACCGCGTCCCGGTCCTCCGGGGTGCTCAGCAGCGCCCAGGAGTGCGTGGCGATGTCGGCGAGGTGCTCGTCGACGGTGGTCGGGCGGCTCCAGGTGACGCGGTCCTCCGCGTCGTCGACGAACCAGGGGGAGCCCGGGTGCGGCGTCGCGTTGCCGCCGCCGGCCGGGTTGTCGGGCACCCGCCGCCCGCGCACGGTGAGCTCGCCGAACTCGCGGATCCAGGCGACGTCGTCGTCCCCGCCGTTCCACAGCCCGGCCAGCACTCCGCCGGGCCGCAGCACCCGCGCCATCTCCGGGGCGGCCCGGTCGAGGTCGAACCAGTGCAGCGCCTGGCCCACCAGCACGGCGTCGACGTGGCCGTCGGGCAGCGGGATGCGCTCCGCGGACCCGGTCCGGGCCTCGACGCCGGGGGAGCGCTCGCGCAGCACCGCGAGCATCGCCGGGTCCGGCTCCACCGCGACGACGTCGAGCCCGCGCGCGGTCAGGACGCGGGTCAGCTTCCCGGTCCCCGCGCCCAGGTCGAGCACGCGGGGCCGCTCCGCGGTCCCGGCCAGCGCCACGTCGACGGCGGCGTCGGGGTAGGCGGGACGGTGGTCGTCGTAGGCGCGGGCGACGGCACCGAACGTGCGGCCGCGGTCCACCTCGTCGTCGGGCACCTCCGCACGGTAGGCCGGTGATCGGCCGCGGCGCGAGACCGCGGCGCGGGGGTGGGGGGTGACGACGGGCGCCCCCGGGTACCGCCGATAGCCTGACCTGCCGTGAACACTCCCGGCACACCGTCCGACCCGGCGACCGAGGCCGACCTCCCCGAGCAGATGCGGGTGCGCCGGGCCAAGCGCGCGGAGCTGATCGCCGCGGGCACCGACCCGTACCCCGTCGAGGTCCCCCGCACGCACTCGCTGCGCCAGGTCCGCGACGCCCACCCGGACCTGCCCGCGGACACCGCGACGGGCGAGACCGTCGCCGTCGCCGGCCGGGTGATCTTCGTGCGGAACACCGGGAAGCTCTGCTTCGCGACGCTGCGCGAGGGCGACGGCACCGAGCTGCAGGCCATGCTCTCGCTCGACCGGGTCGGGGCCGAGGCGCTGGCCGGCTGGAAGGCCGTCGTCGACATGGGCGACTTCGTCGCGGTGCGCGGTGAGGTCGTCACCTCGCGGCGGGGCGAGCTCTCGGTGATGGTCGACGAGTGGTCGGTCGCGGCGAAGTCGGTCCGGCCGCTGCCGACCGCGCACAAGGAGCTGTCGGAGGAGAACCGGGTCCGGCAGCGCTACGTCGACCTCATCCTGCGCCCGCAGGCCCGCGAGACCGTGCGCGCGCGGTCCACCGTGCTGCGGACCGTGCGCGAGTCGCTCACCGGCCGCGACTTCATCGAGGTCGAGACGCCGATGCTGCAGAACCTGCACGGCGGCGCCACCGCCCGCCCGTTCGTGACGCACGCGAACGCACTCGACTCCGATCTGTATCTGCGGATCGCACCGGAGCTGTTCCTGAAGCGTTGCGTGGTCGGTGGTATCGAGCGCGTCTTCGAGCTGAACCGGGTGTTCCGGAACGAGGGCATCGACTCCACGCATTCCCCGGAGTTCGCGATGCTGGAGGCCTACCAGGCCTACGCGACCTACGACGACATGGCGGTCCTGACCCGGGAGCTGATCCAGTCCTCGGCGCGGGCGCTGTTCGGCTCCACCACGGTGCGCCACCACGACGGCACCGAGCACGATCTCGGTGGCGAGTGGCGTTCGGTGACCATCTACGGATCGGTGTCCGAGGCCGTCGGCCGGGACGTGACGCCGGACACGGAACTGTCGGAACTGCAGGGCATCGCGCACGAGCACGACGTCGACATCACCGATTATCCGACGGCCGCACAGATCGTGCTCGAGTTGTTCGAGAAGCTGGTCGAGCACACCCTGCGCGAGCCGACCTTCGTGCGCGACTTCCCGGTCGAGGTGCGGCCGCTGACCCGCGCGCACCGCGACGACCCACGGCTGTCGGAGTCCTGGGACCTCATCGTCTTCGGTGTGGAGCTGGCCACGGCCTACTCCGAGCTGGTGGACCCGGTCGAGCAGCGGGAACGCCTGCACGCCCAGTCGCTCAAGGCCGCGGCCGGCGACCCGGAGGCCATGCAGCTCGACGAGGACTTCCTCCGCGCGATGGAGTACGGCATGCCGCCCACCGGTGGGATGGGAATGGGTATCGACCGTCTCCTGATGACGCTGACCGGCCTCGGAATCCGCGAGACGATCCTGTTCCCGCTGGTCCGCGGGGAGTCCTGAACCGGTTCCGAACGCACATCCGACGACGTCCCCGGCCGCGGAGAGCGGCCGGGGACGCCGTGTGTTTGTCGGACCCGTACGAGTGGTGTCGAACTCGTTTCGCCGATTCTCCGTACCCAGGTCGACGTCACGAACATTTCTCGGATACTCTCTGATTCGAGTCGGAACCGGTACCCGGTGGCCTCATATTGCGTCCTGCTATTGCACCGCGCAGTCGCCGATGTCCGCCCCGGTCCCTCATCATGAACGTGTTCGGCCATTCAGGGAGGCTGCGGAGATGGCGCAGATCAAGGAAGTCCGGCTCGTCGACGATCTGACCGGCGACGCCGCGGACGAGACGATCGAGTTCGGTCTCGACGGACGCAACTACGAGATCGACCTGTCCGACGGGAATGCGAAGAAGCTGCGCGACGTGCTCGCCGACTACGTCGCGGCGGCCCGCCGGGCCGGTGGCGCGGCCCGCCGGCGCAGCAGCGGCTCGTCGGGCGGGGCGGCCCGCCGCCCGTCGGTCGACCGCGAGCAGAACCAGGCGATCCGCGAGTGGGCCCGCAACCGCGGGATGAAGGTCTCGGACCGCGGCCGCATCCCGGCCGAGGTGCTCGAGGCCTACCACCAGGAGAACTAAGGTCTGCCTTACCTCGCGGGGCGGGGGAGGGGTACCGTCGCGACGGCCCCTTCCCCTCTCGTCGTTGGGAGGCAGCCTGATGGCCCGCCCCGTCACCGATCTCCGGGTGCTCCGCACCGAACGCCTGAGCCCGCACATGGTGCGCGTCGTCGCCGGCGGCGACGGCCTGGCGGCGTTCCCCGTCACGGAGCACACCGACCGCTACGTCAAGATCCTCTTCCCGCTCCCCGGCGTCGAGTACCCCGATCCGCTGGACATGGACCGGGTGCACGCCGAGCTGCCGCGCGACCGGTGGCCCGCCCAGCGGACCTACACCGTCCGCTCGCTCGACCACGCCGCGGGCGAGCTCGTCATCGACTTCGTCCACCACGGCGACACCGGCCTCGCCGGCCCGTGGGCGGCCGCCGCCCGCCCGGGCGACCGGCTGCGGATGCTCGGCCCGGGCGGCGCCTACGCCCCGGACCCGGACGCCGACTGGCACCTGCTCGTCGGGGACGAGGCGGCGCTGCCCGCGATCTGCGCCGCGCTCGAGCGGATCCCGGCCGGTCGGCCGGTCGTCGCCGTCCTGCAGGTGGACGGTCCCGGCGACGAGATCGACGTGCCCGCGGGTCCCGGGGTGGACGTGCGGTGGCTGTACCGCACCGACGCCGGTGGCGACCCGGACTCGGAGCAGCTGCCCGCCGTCGTCGCGGACCTGGAGTTCCTCCCCGGGCGCGTGCACGCCTTCGTGCACGGTGAGGCGATCGCCGTGCGCGAACTCCGCAGGCACCTCACCCGCGAGCGCGGCGTCGCCAAGGACGACCTGTCGATCTCCGGCTACTGGCGTCGCGGCCGCGACGAGGAGGGGTTCCGGCAGTTCAAGGCGGCCGAGCGGGAACGCGAGGAGGTCACCGCCACGACCGGCTGACGGCCGTCGGGAACACGGCAGGTGTCACCCGTGTTACTGCGGGCACGTACCCCGGTGCACGTCAGGTGGAGGCGCCGGGGCCCCTTCGACCGATACAGTGGTATGAGGTCTCCCGAGAGGGTGGCCTGGCGCGGTGTCACGCGAGGGCGCAGGGTTTCCCGAAGGCACAGTGTCGGTTCGGGCGAGCCCGGACCGTACGGAGATGCTGGTCGCGCCGTCAGTGAGGCGCAGCAGGCAAGGAGTGCGAATTGTTCGAGAGGTTCACCGACCGAGCGCGACGTGTTGTCGTCCTGGCCCAGGAAGAGGCCCGGATGCTCAACCACAACTACATCGGGACCGAGCACATCCTCCTTGGCCTGATCCACGAGGGAGAGGGCGTCGCCGCGAAGGCGCTCGAGTCCCTCGGTATCGCTCTGGAGGGCGTGCGACAGCAGGTCGAGGAGATCATCGGCCAGGGGCAGCAGGCCCCGTCCGGGCACATCCCCTTCACCCCCCGGGCGAAGAAGGTGCTGGAGCTGTCGCTGCGCGAGGCGCTGCAGCTCGGCCACAACTACATCGGGACCGAGCACATCCTGCTCGGCCTCATCCGCGAGGGCGAGGGCGTCGCGGCCCAGGTGCTGGTCAAGCTGGGCGCCGACCTCAACCGTGTCCGTCAGCAGGTGCTCCAGCTGCTGTCCGGCTACCAGGGCAAGGAGCCGCAGGAGAGCGGCACCGGTGGCCGTGGCGAGGGCACCCCGTCCTCGTCGCTGGTGCTGGACCAGTTCGGTCGCAACCTCACCCAGCAGGCCCGTGAGGGCAAGCTGGACCCGGTCATCGGCCGGGAGAAGGAGATCGAGCGGATCATGCAGGTCCTCTCGCGGAGGACCAAGAACAACCCGGTGCTGATCGGTGAGGCCGGCGTCGGCAAGACCGCCGCCGTCGAGGGCCTCGGCCAGGCGATCGTCAAGGGCGAGGTCCCGGAGACGCTGAAGGACAAGCAGCTCTACACCCTCGACCTGGGCTCGCTGGTCGCCGGTTCCCGCTACCGCGGTGACTTCGAGGAGCGCCTGAAGAAGGTGCTCAAGGAGATCCGCACCCGCGGCGACATCATCCTGTTCATCGACGAGATCCACACCCTGGTGGGTGCGGGTGCCGCCGAGGGCGCGATCGACGCCGCCTCGATCCTCAAGCCGATGCTGGCCCGCGGCGAGCTGCAGACCATCGGTGCGACGACGCTCGACGAGTACCGCAAGTACGTCGAGAAGGACCCCGCGCTGGAGCGCCGCTTCCAGCCGATCCAGGTGTCCGAGCCGTCGGTCGAGCACACGATCGAGATCCTGCGTGGTCTGCGTGACCGGTACGAGGCGCACCACCGCGTCACGATCACCGACGACGCGCTGGCCTCGGCCGCGACGCTGGCCGACCGCTACATCAACGACCGCTTCCTGCCGGACAAGGCGATCGACCTGATCGACGAGGCCGGCGCCCGGATGCGCATCCGCCGGATGACCGCTCCGCCGGACCTGCGGGAGTTCGACGAGAAGATCGCGAACGTCCGCCGGGACAAGGAGTCGGCGATCGACGCGCAGGACTTCGAGCGGGCCGCGCACCTGCGCGACCAGGAGAAGACCCTGCTCGGCGAGAAGGCCGAGCGTGAGAAGCAGTGGAAGTCGGGCGACCTCGACGTCGTCGCGGAGGTCGACGGCGAGCAGATCGCCGAGGTGCTGGGGAACTGGACCGGCATCCCGGTGTTCAAGCTGACCGAGGAGGAGACGACCCGTCTGCTCAAGATGGAGGACGAGGTCCACAAGCGGATCATCGGCCAGGAGGACGCGGTCCGATCCGTCTCGCAGGCGATCCGCCGTACCCGCGCCGGTCTGAAGGACCCGAAGCGCCCGTCCGGCTCGTTCATCTTCGCCGGCCCGTCCGGTGTCGGTAAGACCGAGCTGTCCAAGGCGCTCGCGAACTTCCTGTTCGGCGAGGACGACGCCCTCATCCAGATCGACATGGGTGAGTTCCACGACCGCTACACCGCCTCGCGGCTGTTCGGTGCCCCTCCCGGGTACGTCGGCTACGAGGAGGGCGGCCAGCTCACCGAGAAGGTGCGGCGCAAGCCGTTCTCGGTGGTGCTGTTCGACGAGATCGAGAAGGCGCACCAGGAGATCTACAACACGCTCCTGCAGGTGCTCGAGGACGGCCGTCTCACCGACGGCCAGGGCCGCACGGTCGACTTCAAGAACACCGTGCTGATCTTCACCTCGAACCTGGGCACCCAGGACATCTCGAAGGCCGTGGGGCTGGGCTTCTCCTCCGGTGGCGACGAGAAGTCGAACTACGAGCGGATGAAGACGAAGGTCAACGACGAGCTGAAGAAGCACTTCAGGCCGGAGTTCCTCAACCGCATCGACGACATCATCGTCTTCCACCAGCTCACCCAGGACCAGATCATCCAGATGGTCGACCTGATGATCAACCGGGTCGAGAAGCAGCTGGCGAACAAGGACATGGGCATCGAGCTCACCGACTCCGCCAAGAAGCTGCTGGCCCACCGCGGGTTCGACCCGGTCCTGGGCGCCCGGCCGCTGCGCCGGACGATCCAGCGGGAGATCGAGGACCAGCTGTCGGAGAAGATCCTGTTCGGCGAGATCGAGGCCGGGCAGATCGTCATCGTCGACGTCGAGGGCCTCGACACCTCCGCGGAGGAGGGCTCCAACGCCTGGTCGGACAAGGCCAAGTTCACCTTCCGTGGTGAGCGCAAGCCGTCCGAGCCGGTGCCGGACTCCCCGCCCACCGCGCTGGCCGGCGAGGAGTGAGACAGACCCACGCATGACGACGGCGGGCCGTCCCGGGAGACTCCGGGGCGGCCCGCCGTCGTGTGCGGGTCCTACGCCGGGGGCAGCGCGAGGACCAGCTCGGCCCGGTCCCGCGACGCCTCGACGAGCCGGGCGTTCGGCTCGTCGGTCCGCTCCACCCAGGCCCGGGCCGCCTCCGGGGTCTTGCCGAAGTGCACGTGCCGCGCGACGAGGCGTTCCAGCCGGAGTGCCTCGTCGGTCTCGTGGAACCACACCGCGTCGAATCCGGCCCGTACCGCCCGCCAGCCGGGGGTGTCGAGGAGCAGGTAGTTGCCCTCGCTGACCACGAGCCGGCACTCCGGGTGCACCGGGACCGACCCGGCGACGGGCTGCTCGATCTCCCGGTCGAACGCCGGGGCGTACACCGGGCCCGCGCCGTCGTCCGGGGTGACCCGCAGCCGGGCGAGCAGCGCGGCGTAGCCGTCGGCGTCGAAGGTGTCCGGGGCGCCCTTGCGGTGACGGCGGCCCAGCCGGTCCAGCTCGACGTCGGCGAGGTGGAAGCCGTCCATCGGGACGTGGGTGACCCGGCCCGGGCCGAGCCCGTCCGGGGGTGTGGCGGCGAGCGCCCGGACCAGGGCCAGCGCGACGGTCGTCTTCCCGGCCCCGGGGGCGCCCGCGATGCCGAGCACCGCCCGTCGTCGTCCGGCGGCGAGCGCCCGCGCGCGCTCCACCAGCTCGTCGAAGCGGTCGATCCGTGCCGGGGTGTCCACGACCGTCATTCTCGCCCGCCTGCGGCTAGGTTCTGCGCATGAGCTCGGTGCGCCCGGTCCCCGAGACCCGGCTGATGACCGGCGAGGAGCTCTCCGCCGACGACGCCGCCCACACGCTGCGCCGCTACGGCCTCGGGCACCTGCTGTCCGCGGGCTTCCTGCGCTTCCGCTACGGCGACGGCTTCTCCCACGCCCGCGCGTTCGGCCTGCAGCTCGCGCTCGCCGCCGTCCCGCTGATCATCGCCGGGGTCGGGCTGTCCGCCGCGGCGGGCGCCGAGGGCGCCTCGGAGGTCGTCGCCCGGACGGTGCTCGCGCTGTCCCCGGGCACCAGCGACGAGCTGGTCGCCGACGCGGTCCGAGGCTCGGGGGCGACGGGCCCCGGCACCGGTGACCCGGAGGACCCCGGCGAGCAGCTCGAACGCGACGACACCCCCACCGGCGAGCGCGGCGAGCTGGTGCTCGTACTGGGCCTGCTCACCGCGTTCGCCGCGGCGACCTCGGCGTTCGCGCAGCTGGAGCGGGGCGCGAACCGGATCTACGGCACCGAGCGGGACCGGCCCGCGCTCGCCAAGTACGCCCGTGCCGCGGCGCTCACCGCCACCGCGGGCGTCGCGATGGCGGCCGGGCTGCTGCTGATCGTGGCGGGGGAGCCGTTCGGGGACGCGGTGCGCGAGGTGTACCGGTGGGGCGCGGTCGCCGAGACGGTGTGGGACGTCGTGCGCTGGCCGGTCGGGCTGGCGCTGCTCGTCGTCGCGGTGACGGTGCTGCTGCGGTTCGCGCCGCGCCGCCGCCAGCCGGGGCTGTCCTGGCTGGGGGTCGGGGCCGCGGTGACGGTGCTGCTGTGGCTGGTCGCGTCCGGGCTGCTGGGCCTCTACGTCGCCGTCGCGGACACCTTCGGCGAGACCTACGGCCCGCTGACGGCGGTGATGGCCCTGCTGATCTGGGCGAACATCACCGGGGTCGCGCTGCTGGCCGGGGTGGCGCTGTCCGCGCAGCTGGAGGCGGTGCGTGCCGGTGAGGAGGACCCGCGGCTGCCCGACTCCGACGACGACGGCATCCCCGACCACACCGACCCGGACTGAGCGCTCAGCCGAGCTCGTCGCGCCGCGGGTCCGACGACGGCAGCAGTGCCCGCAGCCGGTGGCGCAGCTCCTCGTCGTCGGTGCCGTCGCCCCGGCCGGCCCGGACCAGGGTCCACAACGCGTCCGGGTCGTCGGCCCGCAGCAGCGCCGACCGGACCGCGACGGCGAGCTGCTCGCGGGCCCGGCAGATCTCCGGCGCCTCCGAGGTCGGCAGCAGCGGCCCGCGGGCGGCCTCGGCCGCGGCGTCGTGGATCCGGCCCTCCCGCAGCGCGGCGCGCAGCCGCAGGAAGTCGGCGTCGACATCGGCGACGAGCCGGTAGGGCTGGGTCCGCACGGTGTCTTCGCCGACGGCGCGGCGCAGCCGGTGCACCTCGGCGCGCACGGTGATGGCCCGGCCGCCGTCGCCGTAGAGGGCGGCGGCGAGCTGGTCGGCGGTCAGCCCCTCCGGGTGCAGCGCGAGCAGCGCGAGGACCTCGGAGTGCCGCAGGCCCAGGCGCACCGGGCGCCCGTCCCGGCGGGCGACGACGGGGGTGCGCGCCCCGAGCAGCGGCAGCGTCAGGGCCGTCCGGACGGGTCCGCCCGCGGGCAGCCGCAGCAGCCAGCCCTCGCCGAGCGGCTCCAGCACCCCCGCGACGGGCCCGCCGCCCAGCGGCACCCCGCCGACCGCGACGCCGTCGACGACGACCCGGTCCCCGCCGTCGGGCAGGGCGATCCGCTCCGGGAACTCGCTGCCCGGCGACGCGGCCAGCACCCGCCCGTGCGCGGACAGCAGCGCGCCCGGGGCGCCGCCGAGCCGGGTCAGGTGCGGCCAGTACTCCTCGCGCAGCCGCCGGTCGTGCGCCTCGGCGATGGCCAGCAGCCGGTGCTCGGCCAACCGCGCGGCCGCGGTGACCAGCGCCAGCGTCGTCGGGTGGAAGCTCTCCTCCGGCCCGGTGACGTCGACGGTGCCCACCACCCGGCCGGTCGCCGGGTCGCGCACCGGGGCGGCCGCGCAGGTCCACGGGTGGTAGGCGCTGACCAGGTGCTCGGCGGAGTGGATGCGGACCGGGGCGGCGCCGGCCAGCGCGGTGCCCATCGCGTTGGTGCCGACGGCGTCCTCGCTCCACCGGGTGCCCTCGACGAGGTCGACCCGCTCGGCCCTGGTCAGCACCGCACGGGCGCCCTCGCGCCACAGGATCCGCCCCTGCCCGTCGGTCACGATCATCATGTGCCGGGCCTGCTCGGCGGCCTCGGTGAGCGTGTCGCGCAGCACCGGCAGCACCGACGCGAGGGGGTGCGCCGTCCGCCGGTCGGTGAGCTCGGCGCGGTCGTAGTCGTGCGGCGGACGGGAGTGTTCCGGGTCGACCGCCGCGGCCAGCGAGCGGGCCCAGGACGCGCGGACCTCGGGCCGGATCCCGGCGGGGCGCGCACCGGGGGAGCCGCCGAGCACGGCGTCGCGCGCCCGCTCGTACACCCGGCGATCCGCGTGTTGCGCTGTCACGTCCTCACCTTACGGTCAGCTTTGCCTTACCTGAATCGAGTCCGCGCCATAGGTACTCACCGGAGGATCAGGTTCCGCATCTGCGTGCAACTTCTGTGCAACCCCTACCTTCCTAGTGTCGGCGGTCACGCGCAACGTGCGTTCTGCACCGCGCCCTCGGTTCGACGAAGCACCTCAGGGAAGGACCATTCATGGCCGTCTACGCCAACCCCGGTCAGCCGGGCAGCGTCGTCTCCTTCAAGCCGCGCTACGAGCACTTCATCGGCGGCGAGTACGTCGCTCCGGTGAAGGGCCAGTACTTCGAGAACACGACCCCGATCACCGGTGAGAACTTCACCGAGGTCGCCCGGGGCACCGCGGAGGACGTGGAGAAGGCGCTCGACGCCGCGCACGCCGCCGCCCCGGCCTGGGGGAAGACCTCCGCCGGCGAGCGCGCGAACATCCTGAACAAGATCGCGGACCGGGTCGAGGCCAACCTCGAGCTGATCGCCATCGCCGAGTCCTGGGACAACGGCAAGGCCTGCCGCGAGACCCTGGCCGCCGACATCCCGCTGGCCGTCGACCACCTGCGCTACTTCGCCGGTGCGATCCGGGCGCAGGAGGGCACGTCGTCGGAGATCGACGCCGACACCATCGCCTACCACTTCCACGAGCCGCTGGGCGTCGTCGGCCAGATCATCCCGTGGAACTTCCCGATCCTGATGGCGATCTGGAAGCTGGCCCCCGCGCTCGCCGCCGGCAACGCGGTCGTCCTGAAGCCCGCCGAGCAGACCCCGGTCTCGATCCACGTGCTGCTCGAGCTGGTCGCCGACCTGCTCCCGCCGGGTGTGCTGAACGTCGTCAACGGCTTCGGCGTCGAGGCCGGCAAGCCGCTGGCGCAGAACAAGCGCATCCGCAAGATCGCCTTCACCGGTGAGACCACCACCGGCCGGCTGATCATGCAGTACGCCTCGGAGAACCTGATCCCGGTCACCCTGGAGCTGGGCGGCAAGAGCCCCAACATCTTCTTCGACGACGTCGCCTCGCAGCAGGACGCCTTCTACGACAAGGCGCTCGAGGGCTTCGCGATGTTCGCCCTCAACCAGGGCGAGGTCTGCACCTGCCCGTCGCGTGCCCTCGTCCAGGGCGGCATCTACGACGAGTTCATCGAGCAGGCCGTCAAGCGCGTCGAGCAGATCAAGCAGGGCAACCCGCTCGACACCGACGTCCAGATGGGCGCGCAGGCGTCGAACGACCAGTTCGAGAAGATCCTCTCCTACATCGACATCGGTCGGCAGGAGGGCGCGAAGGTCCTCGCCGGTGGCGAGAAGGCCGAGCTGGGCGGCGACCTCGCGGGCGGCTACTACATCAAGCCGACCGTGTTCGAGGGCAACAACCAGATGCGGATCTTCCAGGAGGAGATCTTCGGCCCGGTCGTGTCGGTCGCGCGCTTCAGCGACTACGACGACGCCATGAAGATCGCCAACGACACGCTCTACGGCCTCGGTGCCGGCGTGTGGAGCCGCGACGCGAACACCACCTACCGCGCGGGCCGCGAGATCCAGGCCGGCCGGGTGTGGGTGAACAACTACCACGCCTACCCGGCGCACGCGGCCTTCGGTGGCTACAAGCAGTCCGGCATCGGGCGCGAGAACCACAAGATGATGCTGGACCACTACCAGCAGACCAAGAACATCCTGCAGAGCTACTCGCCGAACGCGCTGGGCTTCTTCTGATGGGTGACGGCGGCGGCGCCACCCGCGTGGAGCGGGTGGCGCTGACGCTGGCCGCCGCCGATCTGCTGGTCAGGCTCACCGACCTGCACGGCCCGCTGATGTTCCACCAGTCCGGCGGGTGCTGCGACGGCAGCGCCCCGATGTGCTACCCGGACGGTGACTTCAAGATCGGTGAGCAGGACGTCCACCTGGGTGACCTGCAGGTGGACGGCGTCGGGAAGCCGATCGGCTTCTGGATGTCGGCGTCGCAGTACGAGTACTGGAAGCACACGCATCTCACGGTCGACGTCGTCAAGGGACGCGGCAGCGGGTTCTCGGTCGAGGCGCCGGAAGGCGTCCGTTTCCTGATCCGCTCGCGGCTGTTCACCGACGACGAGTACCGGGCGATGCAGGACTGACCACCCCCACCACGGCCCGGGACATCCGTCCCGGGCCGTGGTCGTTCCCGGCCGAGGAGCAGCGATGACGCACACCCTGCGCGGACTGATGGGCCTGCCGGCGGAACCGGCGCCGCTGTCCCGCTCCGCACTCATCATGATCGACCTGCAGAACACCTACACCGAGGGTGTGATGCGGCTGGAGAACGTCGAGCCCGCCCTCGAGGAGGCGGCCGCGCTGCTCGACCGCGCCCGCTCCGCCGGGTCCCGGATCATCCACATCCGGCACGACGCCGGTGAGGGCAGCCCGTACGACGTCACCGCGCCGATCGGCGCCATCCACGACTCGGTCGCCCCGCGCGACGGCGAGGCCGTGGTGACCAAGAACTTCCCCAGCGCGTTCGTCCACACCGGGCTGACGGAGCTGCTGGAGGGCTACCAGGACCTGGTGCTCGCCGGGTTCATGACGCACATGTGCGTGAACTCCACCGCGCGCAGCGCGTTCTCCGGCGGCTACGTGCCGACCGTCGTCGCGGCGGCGACGGCCACCCGCGACCTGCCCGGCGTGCACGGCACCGTCGCGGCGACCGAGGTCCACGACGCGGCACTGGCCGGCCTCGCCGACCTGCCCGCGATCGTCGTCCCGGACCAGAAGGCCGTCCCCTCCTGAGCCGCCCCGCCCCGCGGCACGGAGGTGCGCGGGGCGGTCGGGTCAGAGGGCGGCGTCGATCGCGGCGAGGGCCGCGGCCGCGGGGGCCGCGATGCCGACGCCGCGGCCGTGGCGCACCTGCGGCTCGCGGACGTTGATCCGCACCAGCGCGCCGGTCGCGGCCGAGGCCAGCTCCGAGCGGCGACGCACCGTGGGCAGGGCACCGCCCGCCCCCAGCTCGACGACGACCACCTCGGTCCGGTGCGCCGCCAGCCAGTCCACGTGGCGCTGCATCGCCGTCGCGGCGTGCGAGTCGTCCCACCCGCCGTCGCCGAACATCAGGATCGCCGGACGGGCGATGCCGCCGCAGCCCGGGCAGCGGGGCAGCTCGCCGGCGGCACGCATCGTGGCCTCGTCGACCGGCACCTCGACGCCGTCGGCGGGCCACACGCCGTGACCGCAGAGCCGCAGGCACTGCAGGTGGTGGATGGAGCCGTGCACCTCGGCGACGTCGTCCGGGGCGAAGCCCGCCCGCTGGAACTGGCCGTCGACGTTCGAGGTGAACACGTTCGAGGGCACCCGGCCGGCCCAGCGGCGCAGCACCGCGAACCCGGGGTGCGGCACGGTGTCCCGGTAGAGGTGCAGGCGGTGGCCGTAGAATCCCCAGGCCAGCGCCGGGTCGTCGGCGAAGTGCTCCGGGTCGGCGAGCTCGGAGAACCGCAGGCCGAGCCGCGCGTAGGGCGGGTACGCCCGCCAGAAGCCCTCGTCGCCGCGGAAGTCCGGCAGCCCGGAGTCGACGCCCATCCCGGCGCCGGCGGTGACCAGCAGCGCGCCCGCGTCGCGGACCAGGCCGGCCGCCGCGGCGATCTCGTCGGCGAAGGCAGCGGCGACCTCGCGAGCGTCGATCAGGACCCCGCCGCGATCTGCTGCAGGTCGACGACCTCGAACTCCAGCACCGAGGAGCCGGTGCCGACCGGACGTGCCCGCTCACCGGCGTGCGCGGCCTGCCCGTCGCCGGCCATCCAGGCTCGGAAGTCCTCGTCGCTCTCCCACCGGGTCACCACGAAGTAGCGGGACTCCCCGGCCACCGGGCGCAGGAGCTCGAACCCGAGGAACCCCTTCGCTCCGTCCACCGCACCCAACCGGTGCGCGAACCGCTTCTCCAGCTCGGGACCTGCGTTCTCCGGGACCTCGATCGCGTTGATCTTCACAATGGCCATGTCCGCCACGTTATCCCTGCCCGGCGTCGTCGATGCGCATGCGCCGGGCGTCGCCGACCAGTTCGGCCAGCCGGGCGGTGTCCACCGCGTCCAGGCGGACGAGCACCAGGGGCCACGGCGCGTGCCCGGGGTCGGTGAAGAACAGGTCGGGCTCGCCGAGCAGCAGGGCCTGCTTCTCCGCCTCGTCGCCGACGTACAGCACGGCGACGTCGGTCCTGATCACCCGCCGCCTGCCGGGCACCCGCTCGGGCCACGACCACACGAAGCCCTTGCCGCGCACCCGGAAGTCGAACCCCTCGCTCGGGTTCTCGACGACGCCGTCGAGGCCGAGCGCGATCCGCCGCACGTCCTGTTCGTCCGCCACGGGGCAAGCCTAGGGTCGTCGGGGCCGGTCCTCCGCCGGCCCGCCGAGGACCGCCGTCTCCCCGGTGCGCGAGTCGTGCAGCTCGACCGCGGTGATCCGCGCCCGCACCGGCTCGACCGGGTGCAGCAGCGCGAACGCCTCGGCGGGCCGCCCGGTCGCCAGCACCACGTGCGGCAGCCAGGAGCCCGGCAGGTGCGCGGCATGCGCGCCCCGCACCCGTCCGGCCAGCGCGTCGTGCACCGCGGTGTGCACGGCGAGCACCTCGGGGTCGGTGACGGCGGTCAGCGCCAGCACGTCCGGCGCGTCCGGGCCGACCGAGCCGAGACCGGCCAGCCACAGCACCGGCAGCGCGACCAGGCGCAGCTCCGCGGTCAGCTCCCGCACGGCGGGTGGCGGGACCGTACCCGCCGCGGCCACGGTCACCTGCGGCGTCCCGGACGCGACCGGGATCCCGGCCGCCGCGAGCCGGTCGCGCAGGGCGGTGAGCGCGGCGGCGCCGTCGTCGTCGAGCCGGAAGCGGACGGTGCTGGGCATCGGTCTCCCCGCTCAGACGGGGAGGGCGAAGCGGCCGTCGTCGGTCTGCTCGGCCAGGCCGTCGACCAGCAGCGAGTGCAGGCACCGGTCGCGCTGGCCCGCGTCGGACCAGACGGCGTCCAGCGCGGCACGCTCGACCGGCCCGTGCGCGGTGCGCAGCACGTCCATGAGCCTGCCGCGCACCTGCCGGTCGGTGCCGGCGAAGCCCTGGACCGGCTTGCGCGGGCCGTCGTAGGCGGGTTTACCGGCCGCCACCCAGGCGCAGCGGGCCGTGACCGGGCAGTCGGCGCACCGCGGGGCGCGGGCGGTGCAGACGACCGCGCCCAGCTCCATCAGCCCGGCCGAGACGACGGCGGCCTCGGCGTCCTGGTCGGGCAGCAGCGCGTCGACGTCGGCCAGGTCGGCCCGGGTGCGGGCCGGTCCGGCGTCGCCCTGACCGTGCACCGCGCGGGCCACGACCCGGCGGACGTTGGTGTCGACGACGGCGGCGCGCAGCCCGAAGCCGAACGCCGCCACCGCCCGCGCGGTGTAGGAGCCGACACCGGGCAGGGCCTCGAGCGCCTCGACGTCGGAGGGGACGGCGTCGCCGTGTTGGGCGGCGATCGCCGCGGCCGCGTCGTGCAGCCGGATCGCGCGGCGCGGGTAGCCGAGCCTGCCCCAGGCCCGCAGCACGTCCGCGCGCGGCGCGGCGGCCAGCGACGACGGCGCCGGCCAGCGCTCCATCCAGTCCCGCCAGACCGGCTCGACCCGGGCGACCGGGGTCTGCTGGAGCATGAACTCACTGACCAGCACGCCCCACGGGGTGGTCTCCGGGCGGCGCCAGGGCAGGTCGCGGGCGTGCGCCCGGAACCACGGGGAGATCAGATCGGCCACCACCGCCCCAGTGTCCCGCGCCCCGGGCCGGGCCCCGGCGACGGCCCCGCCGTGATCACGGACCGGGCACCGTCGGCGTCGCCCGGCGACCGTCCCGGTGCCCGCGTGTGGATCACGGTCCCTACCGCGCCCGCCACCGGGGCGCGCGCCACGACCGGGGCGGTTCCCGTCCGCGGGGGCCGGGCGGGACCCTGTCGCCGGAGGACGCCGGTCACCCCGGGTCGGTGTGCCACCCGCCCGGGGGTCGGGCGATCCGGGTCGCCGACCCCCGTCCGGGCCGGTCCGGGGAGTGCGCGCGCGGTCGTTCCGGCAGTGCGCCCACCCGATCGGGACGCGCGGGTCGCCCCGCCGGGTGGACCTCGCCGGACATGTCCGGTCCCGGCGCGGCGGCGGCGACTTCGTGTAACCGGAGTTCTACCGTCGGTGACATGCACCCGGTGGGTCCCCTGCCGGCGTCGGTCTACTGGCGCCGGCGCGCGTGCGCGGTCGGCATCGCGCTGCTCGCGCTCTTCGCGCTGCTGTGGTTCACCACCTGGCTGCTGATCCCGCGTGGCTCCGACGAGCCCGCCGGGACGGCCGCACGGACGACCCCCCGGTCGTCGCAGACCACACCGGACACAGGGACGGCCGCACCCGCGCCGTCCCCGGGGTCCCCGTCCCCGGCATCCCCAGCCCCGGGGACGGGGGCACCGCCCACGTCCGCGCCCCGGGTCGACCCCGCCGCGCCCGGACCCCCTCCGGCCGCCGTGGCGGGAACGTCCGCCCCGACGACACGCCACGTCCGTCGGTGCAGGTGCCGCAGGCCGCACCGTCCCCGCCGACCGGTCCGGTGCCCTGCACCGACGCGATGATCGAGGTGCGCGTCGAGACGGGGCAGCCGACCTACCCCTCCGGCGCGCGGCCCGAGCTGCGGCTGGTCGTCACCAACGTCTCCGGCCGGCCCTGCGTGCGCGACCTCGACGGCGCCCAGCAGGAGATCGCCGTCTGGAGCGGTGACGGGGCGACCAAGCTCTGGTCGTCCAACGACTGCTCCAACCCGTCGTCGGACGACCTGCGCACCCTGGTACCCGGCCAGCCGGTGGCCTTCGCCGTGACCTGGACCGGGCTCGCCTCGGAGCCCGGCTGCGCGGGCGAGCGCACCCCGGTGGGCCCGGGCGGCTACCGGGTACTGGCCCGGCTCGACCGGGTCGTGAGCGAGCCCGCCCCGCTGCTCATGAGCTGAGGTTCAGCGGATGCGGGCCATGATCTCGCGCAGCGACGAGGCCTCGGTGATCTGCATCCCGGTCCGCCCGACCTCGGCCCCGGTGGGGACGATCGCCCGGGTGAAGCCCAGCCGCGCGGCCTCCGCGAGACGCCGGTCCACCCCGTGCACCCGGCGCAGCTCGCCGGCCAGCCCGAGCTCGCCCAGCACGACGAGGTCCGCGGGCAGCGCCGCGTCCCGCTTCGCCGAGACGACCGCGAGCGCGATCGCGAGGTCGGCCGCGGGCTCGGTGATCCGCATCCCGCCGACGGTGGCGGTGTAGACCTCGGCGTCGTGCAGCGTGAGCCCGCCCCGCCGCTCGACGACGGCGAGCAGCATCGGCACCCGCGACGAGTCCAGCCCGGTCACCGCGCGGCGCGGGCTCGGGATGTTCGCCCCCGCGACCAGCGCCTGCACCTCGGCCAGCAGCGGCCGTCGCCCGTCCATCACGACGGTCACCGCGGTCCCCGGCTGCACCACGTCGGCGCCCTGGCCGAACCGGCCGAGGAACAGCCCCGAGGGGTCGGCGAGACCGACGATGCCGGAGTCGCGCAGCTCGAAGCAGCCGACCTCGTCGGCCGGGCCGAACCGGTTCTTCACCCCGCGGACCATCCGCAAGGCCGAGTGCTTGTCGCCCTCGAAGTGCAGCACCACGTCGACGAGGTGCTCCAGCACCCGCGGACCCGCGATGCCGCCGTCCTTGGTGACGTGGCCGACGAGCAGCACGGCCAGGCCGCGTTCCTTCGCCAGCGCGGTCAGCCCCACGGTGACGGCGCGGGTCTGGGTGACCCCGCCGGGGCTGCCGTCGACCGAGGCGGTGGACATGGTCTGGATCGAGTCGATCACCACCAGCGACGGCCGCAGCACGTCGATGTGGCCGAGCACCGACTCGAGGTCGGACTCGGCGGCGAGGTAGAGCTCGTCGTGGACGCCGCCGGTGCGCTCGGCGCGCAGCCGGACCTGGCCCGCGGACTCCTCCCCGGAGACGTAGAGGACCCGGGACCGGGCCGCGGCCTGCGCGGCGACCTCCAGGAGCAGCGTCGACTTGCCGACGCCCGGTTCACCGGCGAGCAGCACCACCGCGCCCGGGACGAGCCCGCCACCGAGGACCCGGTCCAGCTCGTCGACGCCGGTCGGCCGGGCCCGGGCGGAGTCCAGCTCCACCTCGGCGATCCGCCGGGCCGGGGTGCTGGGCGCCCCGGCGACGACGGTCCGGCCCGCCCCACCGGTGCGCACCGGCTCGACCTGCTCCAGCGACCCCCAGGCCTGGCAGCCCGGGCAGCGCCCCACCCACTGCGCCGTGCGGTGGTCGCACTCGGTGCAGCGGTAGCCGCCCGAGCGGGCGGCGCGGGACCGGGGGGTCAGTTGCCGGCGGCGCCGCCGGCGCCGCTGCCCTCGTTGCCGGGCGCGACGGGGGCGCCCTCGCCGGCCGGGACCGGGTTCGGCCGGTCGACCGGCGGGGTCTCGGCCTGGCCGCCGGTCTCGGAGTTGACGCCGGTCTCGGCGCCGTCGGCGCCCTCCTCGCCGTCGGCGAACGACGCGCGCTCCGGGGCGTGTCCCGGCGAACCCTCGCCGTGCGGCACGCCGGTCGGGACGGTGACGGTCACCGAGCCGGCCTTCTCGAACACGAACGTCATCGGGATCTGCGCGCCGGCCGGGACCGGACGGGTCAGGCCCTCGGCGACGAGCTGCACGCGCCTGGCGTTGGTCGGGGTCAGCTGCAGGTTGCCCGGCGAGACCAGCGCGATGTCCTGCGGCATGGTCGCGTCGCCCTGGATCTGCACCGACGCCGCGGCCGGCGAGGTCACCGACACCAGACGGTCGGCGACCGAGGCGGTGTTGACCAGGGTGGCGACGAGCGGTGCGGCGCCGCCCTGGCGGTAGAGCGCGTCCGGGCCCGCGGGAGTGGTCGGGTAGGCGACCTGGACGTCGCGCAGGTCGACCGAGCCGACCGTGGCGTTGGCGCCGTTGACGGCGGCGACCTGGCGGGCGGTCTGCGAGATCTGCCCGGCTCCGCAGCCGCTGACCAGCAGGCCGGTCAGGGCGACGGCGCCGGCGACCCCGGCCAGGGTACGGGCGGAACGGCGGGTGCGGCTCACGGTCGTCGTGTCCTTCCTTGCCGGTGCCCCGAAGTGCCCCCGGCGCACATGCTGGGTCTGTCGGGGGCAGCCTAGTCGCGCGCTCCGACGTGTTGCGCGGTCGGGCACCCGGGTGTGACGACCGCGTCCCCGCCGGACGGTGGGGCGGCGGACCCGGTGGTCCGGGACGTGACGCGGCGGCGACCGGCACGTGGCCGGGCTGCTCCGGATGGGCGCCACGCCCACGGGAAACACGTTCCTCCGCCGTTGTCAACCCCCTGACCTGCGACGACGGTGAAAGCCGGTCACCGTCCCGTCCGGGCGACGTGTTAATCTGGACCCAGCGAAAGGGGCCAGAGGACACATGGTTTTCAAGGTCGGAGAGACCGTCGTCTACCCGCACCACGGTGCCGCGCTCATCGAGGCGATCGAGACCCGGACGATCAAGGGCGAGGAAGTGCAGTACCTCGTCCTGAAGGTCCAGCAGGGTGATCTGACGGTGCGCATCCCCGCCGACAACGTCGAGGTGGTCGGTGTTCGTGACGTCGTGGGCCAGGAGGGGCTGGATCGGGTCTTCGAGGTGTTGCGCGCGCCGCACACCGAGGAGCCCACGAACTGGTCGCGCCGGTACAAGGCGAACTGGGAGAAGCTCACGTCCGGTGACGTGAACAAGGTCGCCGAGGTCGTCCGCGACCTCTGGCGGCGTGAGAAGGACCGGGGCCTGTCCGCCGGTGAGAAGCGGATGCTGGCCAAGGCGAGGCAGATACTGGTCAGTGAGCTCGCGCTGGCCGAGGGCACCGACGAGGAGCGGGCCGAGGTCCTGCTCGACGAGGTGCTCGCCACCGCGAACGCCTGACCGGCGTGCACGGACCGTCCTCCGGGGCGGGTGTCGTCGCGGTGCTCCCCGCGGCCGGTTCCGGGGTGCGTCTGGGTGCAGGTGTGCCCAAGGCGTTCGTCGGACTGGCCGGGGTTCCCATGCTGGTTCGCGCGGTCGACGGCCTTCTCGCGTCCGACGTCGTCGGACACGTGGTGGTCGTCGTCCCCGCGGACCAGGTGGACGACGCCGCAGCGATGCTGCCCGGACGCCCGGCGACCGTTGTCGCCGGCGGTGCCGACCGCACCGCCTCCGTCGCGGCGGGTCTCGCCGCGACCGGGCCGGACGTCGAGGTCGTGCTGGTGCACGACGCCGCGCGCCCGCTCACACCGCCCGACGTCGTCCGCCGGGTGGTCGACGCCGTGCGTGCGGGCGCACCCGCGGTCATCCCGGTGCTCCCCGTGACCGACACGGTCAAGCGGGTCGACGCCGCCGGGACCGTCGTGTCCACCGTGGACCGCGCCGAGCTGCGTGCGGTGCAGACACCGCAGGGGTTCCGCGCGGCGGACCTGCGCCGCGCCCACGCGGGTACGCCCGACCCCCGCACCGACGACGCCGGGCTGGTCGAGGCGCTCGGTGACCCGGTCACCACCGTCGCCGGGGACCCGCTCGCGTTCAAGGTCACCACCGCGTGGGACCTGCGCATCGCCGAACTGCTGCTCGCCGGGGCGGGCCGCGTCACCGAGCACGAGGAACACGTATGAGGGTCGGGATCGGTACCGACGTGCACCCGGTCGAGCCGGGCCGCGACTGCTGGGTCGCGGGCCTGCTGTGGCCCGGGGCCGACGGCTGCGCCGGGCACTCCGACGGCGACGTCGCCGCACACGCCCTGTGCGACGCCCTGCTGTCCGCGGCGGGGCTGGGCGACCTGGGCGCGGTGTTCGGCACCGGCCGTCCGGAGTGGACGGGTGCGAGCGGCGCGACCCTGCTCGCCGAGGTCCGCCGCCTGCTCACCCGCGACGGCTGGACCGTCGGCAACGCCGCCGTCCAGGTGGTCGGGAACGACCCGAAGATCGGGAAGCGCCGGGCCGAGGCCGAACGGGTGCTGTCGGAGGTGGTCGGCGGCCCGGTGTCGGTGTCCGGCACGACGACCGACGGGCTGGGGCTGACCGGGCGCGGCGAGGGCCGCGCCGCCGTCGCGACGGCGCTGCTGCTGCCCGCGGGCTAGAGACGCCCGGTCCGTTCCTGGATCTGCTCCGGTGTGAGGTCGCCGGCGTGGGCCGCCACCATCCAGGCGTGGCCGAACGGGTCGGCGAGCCGGCCGCCGCGCTGCCCGTAGTCGTGGTCGGTCACCGGGAACAGCACCCGGCCGCCGTGCTCCACCATGGCCGCGGCGACCGCGTCCGGGTCGTCGACCTCCAGGGCCAGGATCACCGCGCCGGGCCCCGACGGCGCGGGGTCGACGTGGTCGCCGTCCTTGACGGCCCACTCCGCGCCGCCGGCCCGCAGCAGGGCGTGCACCACGGCGCCGGAGCCGTCGGTGTAGCGCTCCACGAGCTCCGCGTCGAACGCGGCGAGGTAGAAGTCGATCGCGGCGTCGGCGTCGTGCACGACCAGCCGCGGGTACATCCGCTGAACAGCCATGCCGGACACCTTGCCGCAGCGGCACCGCCCGTGTAGTGGACGAATCGGAGCCCCGTACCCTGGTGACGTGAGCCTCAGACTTCTCGACTCAGCGACCAGGGAGCAGCGTGCGTTCACGCCGCTGCGGGCCGGAGCAGTGTCGATGTACGTCTGTGGGGCGACGGTGCAGGGCCTGCCGCACATCGGCCACGTCCGCTCGGGCCTGAACTACGACGTGCTGCGCCGCTGGCTGGCCCGGTCCGGGTACGACGTCACGCTGGTCCGCAACGTCACCGACATCGACGACAAGATCCTGCGCAAGGCGCACGCCGCGGGCCGTCCGTGGTGGGAGTGGGCGGCCACCCACGAGCGGGCCTTCACCGCCGCGTACGACGCGCTGGGCTGCCTGCCGCCGTCGGTGGAGCCCCGGGCGACCGGGCACATCACGCAGATGGTCGAGCTGATCGAGCGGCTGATCGAGCGCGGTCACGCCTACGCCGCGGGCGGCGACGTGTACTTCGCCGTGCGCACCCTGCCCGACTACGGCGTGCTGTCCGGTCAGCGCGTCGACGACGTCCACCAGGGTGAGGGCGACGGCGGCGCCAAGCGCGACGCCCTGGACTTCACGCTGTGGAAGGCGGCCAAGCCCGGCGAGCCCAGCTGGCCCACCCCGTGGGGGAACGGGCGTCCCGGCTGGCACCTGGAGTGCTCGGCGATGGCGACCGCCTACCTCGGCCCGGAGTTCGACATCCACGGCGGCGGCCTCGACCTGGTGTTCCCGCACCACGAGAACGAGCGCGCCCAGAGCCACGCGGCCGGGGACGGGTTCGCCCGGTTCTGGCTGCACAACGCCTGGGTGACCATGGGCGGGGAGAAGATGTCGAAGTCGCTGGGGAACACCCTGGCGATCGAGAACCTGCTCGAGCGGGTCCGCCCGGCCGAGCTGCGCTACTACCTGGTCGGCCCGCACTACCGGTCGGCGATCGAGTACTCCGACGCCGCGCTGGACGAGGCCGTCGCCGCGTACCGGCGGATCGAGTCGTTCGTGCACCGGGTGCGCGAGCGGCACGGTCTGCCCGAGGTCGCGGCGGAGCTGCCCGGCGCGTTCACCGCCGCACTCGACGATGACCTGGGCACCCCGCTCGCGCTCGGCACCGTGCACACCCTGGTGCGTGAGGGCAACACCGCCCTCGACGCCGGGGACGTCACCGGCGCGCTGCGGGCCGCGTCCGCGGTCCGTGCGACGACCGAGGTGCTCGGCCTGGACCCGCTGGCAGTCGGCGGTGTGGCCGAGGAGTCGGGCGACGCCGCCCGGCAGGCGCTGGGCACCCTGGTGGAGACGATGCTCGAGCGCCGCCGGGCCGCGCGCGCCGAGCGCGACTTCGCCACCGCGGACCGGCTCCGCGACGAGCTGCTCGCCGCCGGGATCGCCGTCGAGGACGGCGCCGTCGGCTCCACCTGGACTCTCAAAGACGCTTAGGACTCGTAGAACCCATGGCAGGCAACTCCAAGCGCCGCGGTGCGATCCGTAAGGACGGCACCAAGAAGGGCATGGTCGTCGGTTCCGGCGGCCAGCCCCGGCGCGCACTGAAGGGCAAGGGTCCGACCCCGCCCGGCGAGATGCGACCCGGCCATCCGAAGGCGAGGGCGGCCGCGCGCCGCGCCGCCCAGGACCAGCAGCAGCGCCGACGCCCGGTCGCGGGCCGTCGCGGTGACGGGGAGACCCCGGAGACCGTGCTCGGCCGCAACCCGGTCGTCGAGTGCCTGCGGGCCGGCGTCCCGGCGACGGCGCTGCAGGTGGCGACCGGCATGTCCGCCGACGACCGGGTCACCGAGGCCGTCGCGCTGGCCGCGGAGCGGGGCATCTCCATCCTGGAGGTGCCGCGCAACGACCTCGACCGGATCAGCGGCGGAGCGCTGCACCAGGGCCTCGCCCTGCAGGTGCCGCCGTACGCCTACGCCCACCCCGACGAGGTGCTGGAGGCCGCGTCGCACTCCGGGCGCCCGGCGCTGGCCGTCGCCCTGGACGGGGTGACCGACCCGCGCAACCTGGGTGCGGTCGTCCGGTCGGTGGGGGCGTTCGGCGGGCACGGTGTCGTCGTGCCGCAGCGCCGCGCCGCGGGGATGACCGCGGTGGCCTGGCGGACCTCGGCGGGCACCGCGGCCCGGGTCCCGGTCGCGCGCGCCACGAACCTGACCCGCACCCTGCAGGAGTACGCCTCCGCCGGGCTGATGGTCGCCGGACTGGCCGCCGACGGCGACGTCTCCCTCGACGACTTCGACCTGGCCACCGGGCCGCTGGTGATCGTCACCGGGTCGGAGGGCAAGGGCCTGTCCCGGCTGGTCCGCGAGACCTGCGACGTGACCGTCTCGATCCCCCTGGCCGGCCGCGTGGAGTCCCTGAACGCATCGGTCGCCACCGGTGTGGTGCTGGCCGAGGTGGCCCGCCGCCGTCGCGTCGGGCGCTGACCCGACGCGCGTGATCGCCGCGACGCGCGGTGGTCCGCTCCCCGCGCGCGTCCGGACGCACGCGACGGGCGGATCACCGCGCGGACAGCGGATCACACCCGGCGGGGCCGGGGGTCAGGCGCGGGCGGGGGTCCGGCCGCGCAGCCGGCTCACCAGCCGGCAGAGCAGGTAGGCGACGAACCCGATGGTCGCCACGTAGGCCGAGATCGGCAGCCCCGGCGCCAGCGACAGGATCGTCCCGCCGACCAGCGCGACCTCCGCGATGACGATCGCGAGGACGGTCGCCAGCAGCGGGTTCGCGGTGACCCGGTTCGCCGCGGCGCCGGGCACGATGAGCACCGACAGCACCAGGATCGCGCCGACGATCGGCACGGCCAGCGCCGTCACCAGGCCGATCAGCACGCCGAACACCAGGGTCAGCGCGCGGACGGGTACGCCGCGCGCCAGCGCGACGTCGGGGTCGGTGCTGGCGAACAGCAGCGGCCGGTAGAGCAGCGCCAGGGTCGCGAGCACGACGACGGCGACGACCCCCAGGACCCAGAGGTTCTGCTGGTCGACCGACACGATGGAGCCGGTGAGCAGGCCGAACCGGTTGGAGGATCGGCCGTCGTAGAGCGCCAGGAACAGCACGCCCAGGCCGAGCCCGAACGCCATCACCACGCCGATCGCGGAGTCCCGCTCACGTTGGCGCAGGCCCAGCACGCCGAAGATCACCGCGGCGACGACGGCGCCCACCACCGCCCCCACCCCGACGGCGACGCCGAGCAGCAGCCCGGCCGCGGCCCCGGTGAAGGCCAGCTCGGCGGTGCCGTGCACGGCGAAGGCCATCCCGCGGCTGACGACCAGCGGGGCGAGCAGCCCGGCGACCAGCCCGAGCACCGCACAGGCGATGAGCGCGTTGCGGACGAACGGGTAGCCCAGCAGCGTGCCGGTGCCGGACAGGTCGAGGATCCGGGCCAGGAACTCGGTCACGCGCCACCCCCGACCGCGGCGACGCCGTGCTCGGCGTGCCGGTCCCGGGTGACCGGGGAGTCCTCGGCCCCGACGACGACCAGCCGGTCGCGGACCCGCAGCACGTCGACGTCGGTGCGGTAGAGCCGGGACAGCGTCTCCGAGGTCATGACCTCGTCGGTGGTGCCGATCGAGAACCGGCCGTCGACGAGGTAGAGGACCCGGTCCACCAGCGGCAGCACCGGGTTGATCTCGTGGGTCACGAACAGCACCGCGGTGCCCGCGGCGCGGCGGCGCTCGTCGATCAGCCGGGTCACGATCCGCTGGTGGGACAGGTCCAGGCTGAGCAGGGGCTCGTCGCACAGCAGCACCGCCGGGTCCCCGACGAGTGCCTGCGCCACCCGCAGTCGCTGCTGCTCGCCGCCGGACAGCCGCCCGACGGGGGCGTCGGCGTACCCGGTCCCGCCGACCTGGGCCAGCGCGCGGTCGACGCGCTCGCGCCGCTCGCGTCGCCGGCCCAGGCCGAGACCGAAGCGGTGTCCGTCGAGGCCGAGGCCGACGAGGTCGCGCCCGCGCAGCGGCAGGTCCGGGTCGAGCGGCTGCTGCTGCGGGACGTAGCCGATCTCGGGACTCCCGCGCCGCGGGGTGTGCCCGCCGACGGTCACGGTGCCCTCGGAGAGCGGGAGCAGCCCCAGCAGGACGCGCATCAGCGTCGTCTTGCCGGAGCCGTTCGGGCCGAGGACGGCGACGAACTCGCCGGGTGCGACGTCCAGGTCGAGGCCGGACCACAGGGTCCGGTCCCCGAACCGGAGGCCTGCGCCGCGCAGCGACAGCGCGGACGGCTGCGAGGAACCCATGTCAGCGGCTCAGCGCCGCGGAGAGCTCGTCCAGGTTGGCGTTCATCCACTGCACCCAGTCGGTGGTGCCGGCGGGCAGCGTCTCCGACATCTGGACCACCGGGACGTTCGCCCTCTGGGCGGCGTCGCGGACCTGGTCGGTGGTCGGCGAGGTCGTCTGGCTGTTGAGGATCAGCGCGTCGACCGGCGGCTGTGCGGTGAACAGCCCCAGCATCTGCGCGACGACGGCGGCCGGCGGGTCGGTGCCCTCCTCGACGGCCGAGGAGAACTCCTGCGGGGTCGCGTTCGCGATCCCGGCGGCCTGCAGCAGGTAGGCGGGCACCGGCTCGGTGACGGCGACCCGGGCCCCCGGGTGCGCGCGGCCGATCTCGGTCGCCTTCGACGTCAGCTGGGCGACGCCGCCCTCGAGGGTCTCGGCGTTGGTGCGGAAGTACTCCGCGGCGCTCGGGTCGATGCGGCCGAGCTGGTCGGCGAGCTGCTCGGCGACGCGGCCGACCGCGGCCGGGTCGTACCAGACGTGCTCGTTGAACGAGCCGTGCTCGTGCTCGTGGTCCGCCTCGCCCGCCGGCTCGGGGGTGGCCCCGGCGGCGTGGTCGTGGCCGTGGTCGTCGGCGGCGGCCTCCTGGGCCCCCTCGATGCCGGAGACCTCGACGGCGTCGACGAGCGGGGCCTGGTTGCCGGACGCGGCGACGAGGTCGGTCATGAAGGAGTCGTAGCCGCCGCCGTTCACGACGAGCAGCTGGGCCTCGCCGACGGTCGCCGCGTTCTGCGGGGTCGGCTCGTAGCCGTGCGGGTCGACGTCGGGGGAGCTGATGACCGACTGGACCTGGGCGTAGTTGCCGCCGACGGCGCGGGCGACCGCGCCCCAGGCGTCGGTGGAGGCGACGATCTTGACCTGGGGGGTGTCGGCGCTGGTGGGGGCGTCGACCTGGCCGGAGCCGCAGGCGGTCAGACCCAGGGCGAGTGCGGCCAGCCCGGCCACGAGCGCGGCCGGGCGGAGCGGGGATCGGGACACGGACGGAACTCCCATCAACTTATCGGCATAGATTTATTGGAAATCATTCTCAGATTCACTCTACCGCTGTACGGAGGGCCGTGACCGCACGCGGCGTGTGATCCCGTCGTGGCCGGTCGGGGCGGGCTTTCACGTGCGTGAGCGCGCCGCTACCGTTCGGGGAATGACTGGCCCCCAGCACCCGCGGCGTCCGGCGACGCTCGCGTCGCTGGCCGCCGAGCTCGGGGTCTCCCGGACGACCGTGTCGAACGCCTACAACCGGCCCGACCAGCTGTCCGCGCCGTTGCGCGAGCGCGTCCTGGAGGCGGCCCGGCGGCTCGGCTACCCGGGCCCGGACCCGGTCGCCCGCTCGCTCCGCACCCGGCGCGCCGGAGCGGTGGGCCTGCTGCTGACCGAGGCGCTCAGCTACGCCTTCCGCGACCCGGGCGCCACCGGCTTCCTCGAGGGGCTCGCGCTGGCCTGCGAGAAGGCGGGCACCGGTCTGCTGCTGATCCCGGTCAGTCCCGAGCACTCCGACGTCGACTCCGTCTACCAGGCCGGGGTCGACGGCTTTGTCGTCTACTCGGTCAGCGAGGACGACCCGCACTTCCGGGCCGTGCTGCAGCGCCCGGTGCCGACGGTGGTGTGCGACCAGCCCACCGGGATCACCGGGGTGGACCGGGTCGGCGTCGACGACCGCGCCGGGACCCTCGCGCTCGGGCGGCACCTCGTCGAGCTCGGCCACCGCCGTGTCGGCGTGCTCTGCATGCGCCTGTCCTCGCACCGGCACGACGGCAGGGCCGACGTCGCCCGGCAGGAGGGCAGCTCCTACGCCGTGCAGCGCGAGCGCCTCGCCGGGCTGCGCGCGGCGCTCGCCGAGGCCGGTGTCGACTGGGCCGACGTCCCGGTCATCGAGCGGTTCGAGCACTCCCTCGACGCCGGCGCGGACGGCGCCGCCACCCTGCTGGACTCCCACCCCGGGATCACCGCGCTGGTGTGCACCTCCGACATCCTCGCCCTCGGCGCGCTGCGCGAGGCCCGCGACCGCGGCCTGCGGGTGCCCGAGGACCTCTCGGTCGCCGGGTTCGACGGCGTGCCCGAGGCCGAGCGCGTCGGCCTGACCACGGTCCGCCAGCCGTTCCGGGAGAAGGGCCTCGAGGCCGGGCGGCTGCTGCTCGAACGCGGCGACCGCCACGTCCCCGAGCACGTCACGCTCCCGACCGAGCTGATCGTCGGGGCGACCACCCGCGAGCTGCGCCAGTCCGGGGAGTTCTTCTCGGGATGGTGAGCCTGACCGGGCTGCGCCGCTACCCGGTCAAGTCCTGCCGGGGTGCGGACGTCGCCCGTGCCGTCGTCGAACGGGCCGGTCTCGCCGGGGACCGGCGCTGGATGCTGGTCCGCGACGACGGCGCCATGGTCACCGCGCGCACCCACCCGCGGCTCGTGCTCGTCGCGCCCACCCCCGCCGCCGACGGGCTCCGCCTGACCGGACCGGGGCTGCCGCCGCTCACCGTCCCCCTGCCCGACGGCGAGCCGGTACCGGCCCGCGTGCACCGCTGGGACACCGCGGGCGTCCCGGCCGGCCCGGAGGCCGACGCCTGGTTCTCCGAGCTGCTCGGCGACCCGGTGCGGCTGATCCACCTCGACGACCCGGCCCGGCGCCGCCCCGACCCCGACTTCTCCCACGACGACGACCGCGTCTCCTACGCCGACGGCTACCCGCTGCTGCTCGCCTCCACGGCCTCGCTGCACGCGCTGGACGCGCTCGTCGCCGACGGCCCGAACGCGGCCGAGGCGCCGCTGCCGATGACCCGGTTCCGGCCGAACGCCGTCGTCGACGGCGCACCCGCCTGGGCCGAGGACGGCTGGCGGCGCATCCGGATCGGCGCCGCGGAGTTCCGGGTGGTCAAGGGCTGCGCCCGCTGCGTGCTCACCACCGTCGACCCGGACACGGCGGTCAAGGGCCGCGAGCCGATGGCGACCCTGGCCCGGCACCGGCGGTTCGACGGCAAGGTGTGGTTCGGGGTCAACCTGATCCCGGACGACCCGGGCGCGGAGATCGCCGTCGGTGACGAGGTCGAGGTGCTCGACGCCGTCGACCGCGCCTGCGGCCCGCCGCGCTGACCGGACCGGCCACGGGACCTCCCGCTCCGTCGGTATCGTCGGGTTCGCGTCGCCCGTCCGGGTGGCCGGACCGGGGCGAGGGGAGGCCGCGCTGAACGACGAGCGCGACCCACGTCGCCGTCCGCCACCGCCGCCGCCACCGGGCCCCGCCGGGCGGCGTCCCCCGATGCCGCCGTCCGCGCCGCGTCCCGGGGCCGGGCCGCGACGCGTCGTGCCGCCCCCACCGCCCGGACGTCCGTCGGCGGGCGGGCGGCCACCCCGCGCCGTGCCACCCCCTCCGGCCCCGCGGCCCTCCGCGCCGCCCGACCGCCCGGACGCCCTGCGCCCGGCCCCGCGCCCCGCACTGTCCGGTTCCCCGGACGCATCGCGTCCGGTCCCGCGCCCCGTGGCGTCCGACCGCCCGGACCTGCTCCACCCGGCCCAGCGGCCACTGCCCACCCGCCGCGGCGCCCGCCGGACCGGTCCGCCGCCGCGTCGCGGAGCGGCGCCCGCGCCCCGCCCCGAGGAGACCCGCGCCCCGCGCCGCCCGATCGGGCCGCAGGTCGCGGCGCTGCGGGAACGGCTGCGCAGGCTGCGGCCGCAGCGGCCGCCGGGCACCCCGCCGCCGTCGACCCGGGCCCGGCTGCGCAGGGTGCTGCGGTGGGCCCTGGTCGCCCAGGCCGTCCCGCTGGTCCTGGTGTTGCTGTTCACCCTGGTCGACCCGCCGTACACGATGTTCCGGCTGTGGAACTTCGGGCCGACCGTCGCGCAGTGGACCGACGCCGAGCACGTGTCGCGCAACTTCCTGGTCGTCGTCATGGGGCAGGAGGACCAGCAGTTCCCGGAGCGCACCCTCGCCGTCGACTACGGGATGCAGTGGGCGCGCGTGCAGGCGTACCTGGACGGCACCGACGACCCGTCCGGGTCGACCATCACCCAGCAGACGTCGAAGAACCTGTTCCTCTGGGCCGGGCGCTACCCGCCCCTGGAACCGGTGCGCAAGGCGCTGGAGATCCCGCCGGCGGAGACGATGGAGCTCGTCATGTCCAAGCGCCGGATCCTGGAGATCTACGTCAACGTCGCGCAGTTCGCGCCGCGCGTCTACGGGGTCTGCGCCGCCTCCTGGTACTACTTCGGCAAGTCCAGCCGCTCGCTCAGTGTGGACGAGTCCGCCCAGCTCATCGGGCTGCTGCCGTCCCCGCTGCACGTCGAACGCGCCCCCGGCGGCGGCATGCGCTTCCTCGGCGACACCAACGGCAACGGCGTCGCCGACCCTGGCGAACGCGGCTGGATCAGCGCGAAGGGCTACTGGCACGCCCGCGAGCGCGCCCCGCGCTGGTACGCCCAGATGGGCGGGCTCGCCGCCACCGAGGGCCTCGGGATCCCCGGCAACGCCTCCGACCTGCCCGCCGCCGACGACCCGTGCCGCGAGCCCCCGGCCGCGCTGGCCGACCTCGACTGAGCTGCCGCGACCCGGTCAGGATCCGCAGCGCAGCGCGGCCAGCCGCGCCAGGACTCCGGCCATCTCCTGCGGGTCGGCGACCCGGAAGCGGGCCGCGGTGTCGCCGTCGCCGACCTTGATGCCGACGTCGCCGTCGCCCAGCACCCGGAACGCGGTCTCGTCGGTGACGTCGTCCCCGGCGAACAGCACGGCGTCGGCGTGCAGGGCCGACCGCAGCGCCTCGACCGCGGAGCCCTTGGTGGTCTCGACGACGGCCAGGTCCAGCACGTCCTTGCCCGCGACGGCGTCCACGCCGTCACCGGCCCACTCGGCGTCGACCCGCTCCAGCAGTGCCGACCCGGCGGACGGGTCCATGCCGCGCACGTGCACCGCTCCGCCCGCGGGCTTGGTCTCCAGCCGCGCCCCGGGGGTCCCGTCGACCAGGGTGCGCAGGCCGTCGAGCAGCGCGGTCCGCCGGCGCTCCTGCTCGGGCGTCAGCAGGCCGCCGCGCCCGAGCAGGGCGGCGAGCCCGTCGTCGTACTCGGCGCCGTGGCTGCCCACCAGCCCGACCGGCGGGCCGAACCCCGAGACGGTCGCGAGGTCGTCGCGGCCCCGGCCGGACAGCATCACGACGGTCGTCGCGTCGTGCGCGGCGAGGCGCCGGACGGCGTCGGCCGAGGCGGGCAGCGGCCGCGACGCCGACGGGTCGTCGACCAGCGGGGCCAGTACGCCGTCGAAGTCGAGGGCGACGAGCAGCCGCCCCACCCCGGCGAGCTGCTCCAGGGCGGCATCGGGGCTCACTGCCCGACCCGGATGCCGAGTGCCTCCAGGAACCCGGTGGCCCAGCGGTCGACGTCGTGGTCGAGGACCTGGCGGCGCAGCGTGCGCATCCGCTTGCGCCCCTCCTCGGCGTTCATGGTCAGCGCCGCGTAGAGCGCCTCCTTGACGCCGTCGGTGTCGTGCGGGTTGACCAGCAGCGCGCTGGTCAGCTCGATCGCGGCACCGGCGAACTCGGAGAGCACGAGACAGCCGCCGTCGTCGGGACGGCAGGCGACGTACTCCTTGGCGACGAGGTTCATGCCGTCGCGCAGCGGGGTCACGAGCATGACGTCGGCCGCGAGGAAGAACGCGGCGAGCTCCTCGCGCGGCAGCGACCGGTGCAGGTAGTGCACCGCCGGGTGCCCGACGCGGGCGAACTCGCCGTTGATCCGGCCGACGGCCTGCTCGATGTCGGCGCGCATCTGCTGGTAGTGCTCGACCCGCTCCCGCGACGGCGTCGCCAGCTGGATCATCACGGCGTCGTCGACGGACACCCGCTCCTCCTCGAGGAGCTCGTGGAACGCGCGGAGCCGGACGTCGATGCCCTTGGTGTAGTCGAGCCGGTCGACCCCCAGCACGATCTTCTCCGGGCTCCCGAGCTCCGTCCGGATCTCGGCGGCGCGCTTCTCGACCTCGGGGGTGCGGGCCAGCTCGTCGAGCCGGTGCGAGTCGATCGAGATCGGGAACGCGCCGAGCCGGATGCGCCGTCCGCCGTGGTGGAGCACCTCGGGGTCGCGGTCGGGGGAGGCCCCGGCGAGCTCCTGGGCGAGCCAGTGGAAGTTGCGGACGCCGCCGTCGGTGTGGAAGCCGACGAGGTCCGCGCCGAGCAGGCCCTCCATGATCCGGGTCCGCCACGGGAGCTGGCGGAACAGCTCCACCGGCGGGAACGGGATGTGCAGGAAGAAGCCGATCCGCAGGTCCGGGCGCAGCTCGCGCAGCTTCCCCGGGACGAGCTGGAGCTGGTAGTCCTGCACCCAGACCGTCGCGCCCTGGGCGGCGACCTTCGCGACCTCCTCGGCGAAGCGCTGGTTCACCGCGGTGTAGGCGCGCCACCAGTGCCGGTGGAACTGCGGCGGCGCGACGACGTCGTGGTAGAGCGGCCAGAGCGTGCCGTTGGAGAAGCCCTCGTAGTAGTCGGTGACCTCCTGCGCGGTCAGCGTCACCGGGAACAGCGACAGGCCGTCCTCGGCGAAGGGCTCGACCTCGGCGTCGGGGACGCCGGGCCAGCCGACCCAGGCACCCTCCCGGGCCCGCAGGGTCGGCTCCAGCGCCGTGACCAGGCCGCCCGGGCTTCGACGCCAGGTGGTGCTGCCGTCCGGATGCCGCTCCAGGTCCACGGGGAGCCTGTTGGCCACCACCACCAGATCCGCTGCGGTCACCGGTTCCCCTGTGGACACATGCCCTCCTCGACGCTCGCCCCGCGGCCGACCCTACTTCGGATCGGCCCCGTCGGCCGTGGCGTCCGACACCGGGGAACCGACGGCCGCGCCGCCGGTGGGCGAGTTCTCGGCTCCGCCCGGCCGGTCCTCCGGCCGGCGCCGGGGGCTGGCCACGAACTGCCCGAGGGCGACACCCGCCGCCAGCGCGAGCCCGACGGCCAGCGCGATCGTGATCGTCACGAGCCCTTCGGAGGGGCCCTCGATCGCCAGCTGGTAGAAGCCCCGGTAGGCGGCGAGACCGGGCAGCAGCGGGGTGACCCCGGCCAGCGTGACGACCATCGGCGGGGTCTGGGTGCCCCGGCGCAGCAGGCCCGCCGCCAGGCCGACGACGAGCGCCGCGGCCCCGGTCGCGGGCACCTGTCCGAGCCCGGCGTTCTGCGTGAGCAGGCCGTAGACCAGCCAGCTCGACGCGCCGACCGCACCCGCGATCGGCAGCGACCGTAGCGGCGCGTACCCGGCGAGCGCGTAGAACGCGGCCGCCAGCGCACCCGAGACCAGCGACAGCCCGAACTGGCCCGGCCCGGACGGCAGGTCCCCGGACACCTCGATCTGGGTGCCCATCGCGAGCCCGAGCTGCAGCCCGAGCACGACGCCGGTCAGCAGCCCCGCCGACAGCAGCGAGATCTCGACCATGCGGGCGGCCGCGGTCAGGTAGTAGCCGGTCAGGGCGTCCTGCACGGTGGAGACCACGCTCAGCCCGGACAGCAGCACCGTGATGCCCGCCGCGACGACGTAGGACGCCCGGGTGCCCGGCGGGAACACCTCCAGCTGCACCAGCGCGACCGTCGAGGCGGTGACGAGGAAGCCGCCGACCACCTGCTGGAAGAACGCCGCGACCCCGCGCCGGGCCAGCAACCGGCCGATCCGGTCGATGATCGCGGTGGTGACGAACGCCGTCGTCGCCGTGAGCGGACCGCCACCGAGCAGCAGGGCGATCGACGCGGCCAGCGCGGCCCAGCCGAACGTCGCCACCCAGCGCGGGTAGGGGTGCGGGTGCCGCACGACCTCCGACACCTTCGACGACGCCGCCCGCACGTCGAGCCGGCCCGCCTCGACGTCGCGGATGATCTCCTCGGTCTCGGCCAGCCGGGACAGGTCGAGCGTGCGGTAGCGGACCAGCCGCATCGTCGTCACCGGCTGCGCGGCGTTGCCCCGGTGGCAGCACATGGTGATCGAGGTGAACGTGATGTCCACGTCGACGGCGGGCAGACCCGCCAGGTTGGCCAGCCGCAGCATCGTCGCCGTGACCTCGTCGACCGACTCGCCGGAGGACAGCTCGATCTCACCGATCCGCATGCAGAGGTCCAGGACCTCCTGCACACGGGCGTCGTCGGGGACCTGCGGGCCGAGCATGAGCATCGGCACCGTCGACGGACCCGGGGTGAGCAGCCGTTTCGCGTCACGCCGCAGCGCGCCGCGCAGTCGCCGTGCGAACCGGTCGGCCGTCGGCGTCTCCTCGGCCACGATCCCTCCATTCCGTCGTGCGGGTCTGGCGTCGCACACCAGGCTAGGGGCGGGCCGCGGACCGGCGTCGGGGCGTCGGCCGACCTCACACCGTCCGACGGCCGGACGGGGTGAGCGGTCGCGACGGAGGGGCGGGTTAGGCTGGGACCGCCCGCCGGTGTAGCTCAGTGGTAGAGCAACCGCCTTGTAAGCGGTAGGTCGTCGGTTCGATCCCGACCTCCGGCTCCACGCTTGACCTGCGGTTACTCCGGGACCCTGCCTGGCGGAACCGCTCGCATGACCCCTTTTGTGACCCACGTGAGCACCTACCGTGACCACATGGCCCCTCGTGATCAGCGCAGACGGAGCCCACGGGGCGCGATCGACGTCCTTCCCAGCGGCGCCCGCCGGGTGCGCGTGCACGCCGGGACCGATCCCGTCACGAAGAAGAAGCACCGGCTGATCGAGGTCGTGCCGGCGGGGCCGGACGTCGAGGCCAGGGCCGAGGCGGTCCGCGCCCGACTGGTCCAGGAGGTCGCGGAGCGCCGGAACCCGCGGACAGCGGCGACGATCGAGCAACTCCTCGACCGCTACCTCGAGCAGTTCGACGGCGCGGCGAGCACCCGGACGCTCTACCGCGGTTACGTGCGCAACCACGTCCTGCCGCTGCTGGGGACGGTCAAGGTGGCGCAGCTCGACCCCGAGACCCTGGACTCCTACTACGCCGAACTCCGCCGGTGTCGGGACCACTGTGACGGGTCCCGTCGGACCGACCACCGGACGAGGCGTCCGCACGACTGCGACGACCGGTGCGGACCGCACCGGTGCTGCCCGCTGTCCGCGTCGACGGTCCGGCACATCCACTTCATCCTGTCCGGCGCGTTCCGCAAGGCCGTCCGGTGGCGCTGGATCGCGACGAGCCCGATCGGCCAGGCGGAGCCACCGCCCGCGTCCAAGCCGAACCCGCAGCCACCCACCGCGGCCCAGGCCGCCGCGATCGTCTCCGCGGCCTGGGAGGACCCGGACTGGGGCGCGCTGGTCTGGACGGCGATGACGACAGGCGCCCGGCGTGGGGAGCTGTGCGCCGTGCGGTGGTCCGCGGTCGTGCTCGACGAGGGGCGGGAGACCCTGTGGCTCCGCCGAGCGATCGCAAAGGGCGAGGACGGCCGGCCCGTCGAGGGCGCTCTCAAGACCCACCAGCAGCGCCGGATCGCGCTCGACCAGGAGACCGCGACGGTCCTCCGGGAGCACCGCCGCCGCTACGAACGCCAGGCCGAGTCATTGGGGCTGACCCCGAACCCCGATGGCTTCGTGTTCGGCCGTTCGCCGGACGGCGCGGACTTCGTCCTGCCAGACAGCGTGACGCAACGCTACGAGCGCCTGGCGAAGCGGCTGGGCATCGGGACGACGTTCCACAAGCTCCGGCACTACTCCGCGACCGAGCTGATCGTCGCGGGCGTCGACCTGCGGACGGTCGCCGGACGGCTCGGCCACGGCAGCGGCGGGGTGACGACGCTCCGGACGTACACGGCGTGGGTCTCCGAGGCCGATCAGCGGGCGGCCGTCGGAATCGGGGCCGGATGCCGGCGCGCCCGGTCGAGGGCGAGCCGGTAATGCGCGCGCCGCGGCATCCCTACGAGCTCGTCGCCGCTGCGGTAGCGCGGCGGATCGAGTCCGGCGAGCTGGCCGCGAGAGAGCCGATCCCGACGGCCGAGGAGCTCGCGGCGGAGCACGCGGTGTCGCTCTCGACCGCGCGGCGCGCGGTGGGCGTGCTGCGGGCCACCGGGTACATCGTCGAGGGGGCCGGCCGACCCCTGGTCGCAGCTCGCGCGCCGCACGCGCCACAGCAGCCGGAACTTGAGCCGTCGCCTGCTGTCTCTCCTGCACCGCTGGCGTCCGCGTACTGGACGCTCACGGCCCGCGGGCCGGACGGTGTCCGATACCCGCCGCGAGTCGTGGCGGGCAGCCTGGCCGACCTCGACGGGTTCCGCGGCCACCTGCTCGGCATCGCCAGGATCGAGGACCCCGGCAACACCGACACCGGGGAGTCCTGGATCGGACGCTACGAGCTGGAAGTCGCACCGGTGGACCCGGCGTCGCCGCTCGCTCCCATGACGCTGCGGTGGTAGCTGCTCACTACGGTTGGGCCGTGGCCGGTGCACCCAGCTCCCCGACCTTCGGGCGCGACTCGACGCTGCCTGTCCTGCGCGAGGCGTGTCGTCGGGCCGGCCTGCAGTCAGACGGGGCCGAGCTGCTCCGGCTCGGTGAGAACGCGATCTACCGCCTCGCCGGTGTGCCCGTAGTCGTTCGGATCGCGCGGTCGGCGCAGCGGTGGCCCGATGCGGTGAAGGAAGTCCGGATCTCACGGTGGCTCTCAGAGCAGGGCGTGCGTGTCGTCCGGCTCGCGGGCGTTGAGGACCAGCCGTTCGACGTCGGGGAACACCCGGTGACGTTCTGGGAGCACATCGACGGTCGGCGGGGGCGGCCGAGCGACGTCGGGGACCTCGCCCGCATCCTGCGGTCCATCCACCAGTTGCCTGTCGACCAAGCGCCGGAGCTGCCGACGTTCGACCCGTTCGCCCGGGTCGTGCACCGCATCGAGCAGTCACCCATCCCGGACGACGACCGGGCGTTCCTCGCGCAGACCCTGGACGAGGTTCGGGTTCAGCTCGGTGACTTGGAGTTCCCGCTTGCCCCTGCAGTGCTGCACGGAGACGCACACGTGCAGAACCTGATGGTTCCGGCTGATGGCCGGCCGGTCGTCATCGACCTGGAGAACATGGCGCTCGGGCAGCCGGAGTGGGATCTGAACGTCACGGCTGCCGAGTACCTAACAGCAGGCTTCTGGACTGCCAAGCAGTACAGGGAGTTCGTGGATGCTTACGGGTTCGATGTCACCAGCTGGTCGGGCTTCGAAGTTCTTCGGCCAGTGCAGGCGATCAAGATGACGACGTGGCTGATGCAGAACGTCGATGAAGCACCGAAGATCAGGGCCGAATACGAGCGGAGAATCCGGACTATTCGGACTGGGGGAGACGAGCGAGACTGGAGCCCGTTCTAGACGTTCATCCAGGTCAGGGGTGAGACGGAACGAGCTGAGGCGGTGGCGTCCCTCAAGGTTGAGGCCTGAGGGACGCCACCCGGGCTCGCCGAGAAGCCAGCGGATCGTCTGCCAGGCCCCGTCAGCGAGGTCCGGGACCACCGGTCGCGGCTGGAGCGCATCGACACCGAGGTCCGCGGCGATCGACGGCAGCGGCGGCGGCGCGATGTCTGGTGTTGCGGCGGCGGTAGCGGCCCACCCCTCGTAGGTCGCGACCTCGCGGTTGACCAGTCCAGCCGGGCGGCCGGTGATCGGTGCCGCCCGGCCACCGCGGGCCCAGGCCCGGGTCTAGTGATGCCAGCGAACCAGGGGCCGCCGGAGTCGCGACGAGTGCGGTAGGCCAGCCAGTGCAGGTCCGCGATCTCGTGGCGTGACGGGGTCGCCCAGGCCGGTTCGGTGGGCGTCCACGTCATGTCGCCGAGTATGAGCCTGGACCGCGGGGAGGCCCACGGCCTGCCTCCGGCAGGACCTCCGGTCGGGGCCTCGGTTTTGGACAGGAGGGGCGCCCCTGACCATCACGACGGCATCCGGAGGACAGCACGCCCACCGCGGGACCCGCAAGCCTGGGCAGGTCGGGCGGCGGCTGCGCGGGGTGGTTGCGGGCCCCACGGCGGCCATGCTCGCGCTGCGCGTGCCGACGTGACGGACAGGGGCTCAGCGGGGTTCACACCGCGGGCCGCGGACGGTCACTGCTGCTTCGTCCAGGTGCAGCCGCCGTTGAACTTGATGAACTCGCCGTCCGCGACGGTCACCGAGGACGGGCCGTCGGTCAGGTCGTTCGACAGGATCGACGACGAGTCACCGGAGTCGTCGCTGAGCCGCGCCTGGTAGCAGCTCCGGGCGCCCGGAACCGGGCCCGTCGTCTTGTATCGGCCCGCCTCGAGGTCGACGCCCACCTCGTAGGTGCCGTCCGACGCGGAGGTCACCGGACCGGCCGGCATGGACGCGGACGAGCTGCCTGCCTGGACTGGTGCGGCAGACGAGACCAGCGGAAACGTGTACTGCGGGCACAGGTTCCGGTGGGCGGCGTCGATCATCACGCCCGCGACCTGGGGGCCGAACTTCGTCGCTCCGAACTCCGCGACCAGGTCGTCGCGGCTGTACGACTGGTACGCCATCACCTCGCAGGCGCCCCGCCCGATCGCGATGGTGTCCTGGTCGCTCATGGAGCTGGTCAGGCCGGGAGTGTCGAGGATGTCCGCGAGGTAGGCCTGCTCCGGCGTCGCCGCAGGGGCGGCCGCCGCGGGCTCGGCGACCGCGATGTCGCTCGGAGCGCTGGTGGCGGACAGGGCGACACCCGTGATCGCGGCGAGGGCGAGCACCGAGGTCACAGCGACCCACGGCCAGATCCGACGGTTCTTCGACCGGGCGGGGGCCGCGCCGGCGGGGGCCGGGGTCCTCGGCGCGGGGATCTGGGTCGCAGTGGTGGCGCGCTGCTGCTGCGACTGCCATTGCTGGAAGCGGGCCCACTCCGCCTGCTGCTCCGGCGTCATCGTCGCCCACGTCTGCCGATCCATGTCCCCTGTCAACGGCGGGTTTGGAGTGACCCCGTAACGACGGACTGGGACTGACCCCTGTCGGTGTTCAGTCGTTGCTGGCGCGGTTGTGCTTCGCCAGTAGCTCGCGTCGGGCGCGGGTCCGATAGGAGT
>NZ_JBEDNP010000015.1:0-130777 GCF_040105315.1 Pseudonocardia tropica | reverse complement strand
TTCTGCGACGTCAAGCAGTGGCGTGGCCTGGCCACCCGCTACGACAAGCTCGCCCTGACCTTCCGCGGCGGGGTCGTGCTGAAGACCATCCTCACCTGGCTACGCGCATTGGGAGACACTCCCTAGGCGCGCTCGCGTGCCGCCAGCACCTCGGGGATCCGGTCCTCGATCCAGCCGACGAGCCCGGCGAGGTGGCCGGTCACGCCCCGGCCGAGTTCGGTGAGGCCGTAGCTGACCTGCGGCGGGGTGGTCGCGGCGACCTCGCGGTGGACGAAGCCGTCGCCCTCCAGGGTGCGCAGGGTCTGGGCCAGCATCTTCTCGCTGATCCCGTCGACGGCGCGGCGGAGCGCGGAGAACCGGTGGTCCTCGCGGGACAGGACGACGAGCACGAGGACCGCCCACTTCGACGTCACGTGGTCGAGGACCGACCGCGAGGGGCAGCTGCTGTCGAACGCGTCACCCGAGAACAGGCCCGTGGGCCGCTCCACCTGCGTGCTCACCGCGCATCCACCTACTTACCAGAAGGTATGTACTTACCGAACGTAAGCCTATCCGGCAGTGTCGGCCCCGTCCACGACGAGATGGGGAGACCGCGATGATCATCGTGACCGGAGCGAGCGGGAAGCTGGGCGGCGCGGCCGTGCGGGCGCTGCTGGAGACCGTGCCGGCGGAGCGGGTGGGCGTCCTCGCCCGGTCCGCGGAGAAGGTGGCCGACCTGGCCGCGGCCGGGGTCCGGGTGCACGTCGGCGACTACGAGGACCCGGCCTCGCTGAAGGCGGCGTTCACCGGCGCCGACGGGCTGCTGTTCGTGTCCGGCTCCGACGTGACACCCGGGGTGCGCGAGCGCCAGCACGGCAACGTGGTCCGTGCCGCGGGCGGGGCGGGCGTCGGACACGTCGCCTACACCAGCGCGATCGGCGCGGACCGGCCGGGCGCGCCCGGCTTCCTCGCCGACCACACCGTCACCGAGGAGCTGCTGCGCGACTCCGGGCTGCCGGTGACGCCGCTGCGCAACACCTTCTACTCGGAAATGTTCGTGAACCCGGACGTGGTCGCCGCCGCGCTGGAGTCCGGCGAGACGGTCGCCGCGGACGGCGGCCGGGCGCTCAACACCGCCACGATCGCGGACCTGGCGCGGGCCGCCGCCGTCGTCGTGGCCGGGGGGCCGCAGGAGCACGCCGGGCGCGCCTACGAGCTGCGCGGCCCGCTGTGGACCTACGACGAGCTGGCCGCGAAAATCGCCGCGGAGTCCGGTCGGCCGGTGTCGCACCGCCGGGTACCGCTCGACCGGGCCCCGGCTCCGGCCTTCCTCGGCGAGTTCGTCTCGTCGGGGATGTTCGCCGAGCCGTCGGACGACCTCGCGACGCTTCTCGGCCGCCCGGCGACCGGGATGCCCGAGCTGGTCCGCGCCGCCCTGGCCTGAGCCGGGAACAGAACACCCGACACCGCGGTTCTGGTTGACGTATCAACCGAATGGCCGGAAGGAGGCCGCACCGATGAGGATCGACGCGCTGTCCTGGATGACCGGGACGGAAGCAGAGCCCGCCGACCGGTGGGAGCACGCCGGGTACCTGTTCGACTCCGGCGACCCCGCGGGGGCCGCGACGGTGCTCGCCGAGCTCGTCGCCGAGCAGCCCGGAGCCGCCGCGGTCCGACTGCTGCTGGCCCGCGCGTACTACCACTCCGCGCAGCTCGGCCGGGCCGAGACCGAGCTCCGCGAGCTGCTGCGCCGCGAGCCGGCCGACGGGTACGCCCACCTGCTCCTCGGGCGCACCCTGCAGCGCCGTTCGCGCCACGACGAGGCCGCGCCGCACCTGCGGCTGGCCGAGGCGATGGGCGTCAGCGCCGGGTGACCGTGCTCGGCAGCGCCGGTTCCGACCGGCGCTGCCGGGGCACCACCAGCGACGGCGCCGCCCACACCCGGTCGGTGCCGCGTCCGCTCCGGGACCGGAGCGACCCGGCCGCGTCGCGGTCGGAGGACGACAGCACCGCCGCGGTGAACAGCAGGCAGGTGTGGTCGGAGTAGTGGCCCGCGCCCCGGGCGGAGCCGGCGGTGCACGACCCGACCCCCGGGGCCGTCCGCGCGTTCCGTCCCGCGACGAGGGCCGGAGCCGCCGGCCCCATCGCCGCGCCGGGCGCGAGCCGGTCTCAGCCGGTCACTTCCCGCCGAGCGAGTAGATCCGGACCCAGTCCACCTCGTACCTCGCCGGCTGCATGTTGCCGCCGAAGAAGTTGTCGAGCTGGATCGTCAGGTGCCCGCTGGGCATGTCCTGGATGTTCTTGCGGCCGGGCCGGGCACCGCCGGAGAAGGAGAACCACTCCTTGCCGTCGATGAAGCCCTTCACGTGGTCGGGCGTCCACTCGACGGCGACGTTGTGCCACTCGCTCAGCGGTGCGCCGCAGTCCTTCTCCCGGGCGTACTCCTGCTGGACCGCGCCGCGGCCGTGCGGGTAGTGGATGAACGCCTCGGCGCACTGCTCGCCGGGCGCGCCGTTCTCGAGGAAGTCGTACTCGCCGTCCTGGGGCCAGCGGTCCGACTGCGGCCAGATGATCAGCAGCGGGTGGTACTGCCTGCCGTTGTCCGGGCCGGTGGCCTCGGAGCGGACGCGGGCCTCCCAGCGGCCGTACTGCTGGTTGAACTTCGAGGAGATCCACGCCGAGTCGCCGTTGCGCAGCCCGGTCTGGACCAGCTTGCCGTCCTTCACCGTGGACCGACTGGCGCAGCGGCCGCCGTTGCCCGCGTGACCGGGCCAGCACTCGCCGGCCTGGTTCCACTTCGCGGGGTCGGGCGGTCCGGTGTAGTCGAACTCGTCCGACGCCGGCAGCGGCGTGCCCCAGCCGTAGCGCTCGGCCGCGCTGGCGGCGCCGGCGCGGGGCGCGCTCTGGTCGGCCGGTCGGGCCGAGGGGTCGGCGGGCGCGGCGGGAGCGGCTGCGGGGTCGCTCGGCGTCTCGACGGGCGTGTCCGCGGGGTCGACGGGCTTCTCCTCCGGGTCGGCAGGCTTCTCGGGGGCGGCGGGCCTCGTCCCCGGGTCGGCGGGTGCGGGTGCAGTATCGGCGGGCGCGGGCGCCGGGTCGGCGGGTGCGGGTGCCGGGTCGGCGCGTCCGGGTGCCGGGTCGGCGGGTCCGGGCGCCGGGTCGGCCGGCGTCTCCCCGGTATCCGCCGGCTTGTCGGCAGGCCCGTTCGGCGTCTCCGCGGGAGCGGCGGGCACGTCCGCGGGAGGCGCCGGGTCGGCTGCGGTACCGGCGGGGGCGGCCGGCGTCGTGGGTTCGGCCGCGGGGTCGGACGGCGCGTCACCGGGCGTGTCGGCGGGCTCCCCCGCCGGCGCGGACGGCGGGATCGGACCCGCGGAGCCGGACGACCCGGTGGCGGCCGGGCGGGCCGGGCCGGCGTCACCGGAGCTCTCGGCCCCGCGGACGGCGTCCGTCCCCGTCTCCGCGGGCCGGGCGGCCGCGGCGGCTCCGGCGGCACCGGAGCCCCCGGCGGTCTGCGACGACGACCACAGAGCCGAGTCGGTCGGGAACGCCACGGCGCCCGACGGGGTGGTCGTCGGTCCGGCGAGCACGCTCGGTGCCCCCGGGACCGCGGCCTGCGCGACGCCGCCGGGCACCGTGGGTGCCGCGGCCGCGGACACGGCCGCACCGCCGGTGAGAGCCAGGACCCCTCCGGTGAACATGACAGCACTCACCGTCACCACCGCCGCCGCGCTCATCACCGTACGTCGTGCCAGTCCGCGCCTCATGGCTTCGTTCCCGTCCCCATCCGTGTCCGGCTTGTCCGATATCCACGACGCTAGAAGCACCCTGTGCACACCAGCCACACTCGCCACCCGTCGGTGGGGTGAGGTCACTCCGGAGGAGGTCACCCGAACCGGCGGCCCGGCGTGACGGTCGGGAACCGGGGGACGATCGGGACCAGCGGGACGGAGCAACGGGCCCCGGTGTCACCCGGGCCGGCAACGCCCCAGGTCAGGACCGGGACGGGAGGGTCTCCGGCGCCCGCCGCCGGGCGAGCGCCGCGACCGGTGACAGCGCCCCGGTCACCGCGAACGCCGGCCCGCGAGTCCGGCGATCGGCGGGGGCCTGCGACCGGGAGCGGTCGGCGAGACGTCCGGCCGGCAGCAGGGTCGCCGCGTTCCCCCGCCGCGAACACCGACAGCGCGATGCGGACGCCGAACACCATCCGGCCGTTCGCGACGTTCCCCACCAGCGACGCCCGGTGGGCGCGGTGACGTACGGCGTCGCGGAACCGGGTGCGCGGCGGGGGCGCCTCGCCCAACGGGCCCTCCGGCCTGCGCAGCAGCTGCCCGCCCCCGACGATCACCGGCACCAGCGGCGCCGCGTGGATCGGGAACGGGGCGCGGACGTCGATCGAGGGTGCCGCCGGGCAGCGGCCCGGCGAGATCGTGAACATCGTCGACCCGACGCCCGCGACCGGGCGCAGCGCGATCAGCTGCCGGTACGCCGTCGCGACGGCCGGACCGGCTGTCGTCACGGGGAGCTGCGGGTGGTCGTCGCCGGCCGCACCGTGGGGGCTCGGGCACCGCTGCGCCGGGTACGGCGGGGGCGCGGCCGTCGTGCCCGACCACCTGCTCCTCCGCTCCGATGTCCCGGCCGACGACCGTACGGCCGGGGTCCGCGGCGGCCGACGCCGGTGCGGGCACGCGACGGTGCCGGGGACGGTGCCGTGGACACTGTCGTCGTGGACGACGATCCGATCGCCCGGCTGGAGCGGCTCGCCGGGCCGGAGGGGACGGCGCTGCTGGACCGGCTCGCCGTCGCCGACCGGGACGGTGACGCCGCGCTCCGGCTGGGGACCGCGCTGCGCCGCGAGCACGACGCCGGGCTGGTCGCCGACGCCATGGTCCAGGCCGGGCTGCGGGACCGGGCCGCCCGGAAGTTCGCACGGGCCGCGCGGATGTGGTTCACCCGCGACGGGCTGGAGCAGGCGTCGTCGGAGGTGATCGCGCGGCACCGTGCCGCCCGCTTCGCCGGGCGCGCGGTGGTCGACCTGTGCTGCGGGATCGGCGGCGACCTGGTCTCGCTGGTCGCGGCGGGCCACGACGTCACCGGCGTCGACCTGGATCCGGTGCACCTGTGGATGGCCGACCGCAACGCGGCCGTGCACGGCGGCCGGGCCCGGACGGTGCGGTGCGACGTGCGCGACGCCGACCTGTCCGGCGCCGACGGCGTGTTCGTCGACCCGGCCCGGCGCACCGGCGGCGGCCGGATGCGGACCGGCGAGTCCGAGCCGCCGCTGGACTGGTGCCTGGAGCTGGAGCGGCGGGTCGGCGCGGTCGGGATCAAGGCGGCACCGGGGATCGACCACGACACCGTCCCGCCGGGCTGGGAGATCGAGTTCCTGGCGCTCGGGCGCGAGCTGAAGGAGGCCTGCGCCTGGTCCCCCGCGCTGGCCGGCGCCCGCACGCGCGCCACCGTCGTCGACGACGACGGTGTGCACGACCTGCACGGCGAGCCGGACCCGCCGGACGGGGACACCGGGATCGCGGTCGGCGACCCGGGCGCCTGGCTGCTCGACCCGAACCCGGCCGTCACCCGGGCCGGACTGGTCTCCGCGCTGGCCCGGGCCACCGGCACCGCCCGGATCGACCCGCGGATCGCCTTCCTGACCGGCGACGACGAGCCCCCGGCCACGCCGTTCGCGCGGTCGCTGCGGGTGCTCGACTCCCGCCCGTGGGACCAGAAGCGGCTGCCCCGGCTGCTGCGCGACCTCGACGTCGGCGCGGTCGACGTGCGGCGCCGCGGCCTGGCCGGTGACGTCGAGGCGATCGCCCGGAAGCTGCGCGGCCGCGGGTCGCGGCACGCCACCGTGGTGATGACCCGGGTCGACGACCGGCCGTGGGGGCTGGTCTGCGTGGACCCGCGCTAGACGAAGCCCCGGCGGAGCACCTCGGCCGGCGGGCCGGACCGGGACCGGTGGTCGGCCGGCACGACGTCACGCTCCTCGCCGGCCAGCAGCGACGGTCGGCCGGGGCGTGCTCCGCGCCCGCCGGGCCGTCGCGGCCCCGGCGCCGGTCGCCTAACCGCGGCCGGGGAAGTGGATGAACTCCAGCGCGATGCCGTCCGGGTCGCGGAACTCCAGCGTCGCGTAGCCGGTCGGGTCGGTCCGGTCGACGACGCCGCCGTGCGGCACCGTGAGGCTGTCCAGCCAGGCGGCCCAGGCGTCGAGGGTCGCGCGGTCGGCGACACCGAACGCCAGGTGGTCGAGCGCGCCGCGGGGGCCACCGCCGTCGCCGTCGGCCGGGGCGTGCAGCTCGATCATCACCCCGGTCACGACGTCGAGGAGCAGCGCCGCCTTCTCCGACGAGCCGTCGACGGCGTCGTGGTGCGGGAAGGTCATCGGCAGCCGTTGCAGCCCGAGGACGCGCTGGTACCAGAGCGCACTGGACTCCACGTCGGTCACGGCCGCCGCCACGTGGTGGAAGCCGGTGACCGCCGGTCGTTCGATGGCCGAGCCCATGGGCGTCCTTCTCGTCGCCGGCCGCCCGCGGGGCGGCCGGTCCTCCCTCTCGTCGCGGAGCAGTACACCACCGGCGGACCTCCCGGGGGCGGACGACGTCCGCCGGAATGATCGACCGTGCGCGCACCGGTACGTGCGGCGCGGTCGGCGCACCGCGTTGCCCGGCCCGGCCGCGCGTGCCACCGTCGTGCCCGTGACGACGATCGCCGAGGTGCCGGAGTCGATGCGGTGCAGCGTGCTGCGTGCCGCCGGTGAGCTGGAGGTACAGCAGCGACCGGTCCCCCGACCCGGCCCCCGGGAGGTGCTGGTGCGGGTGGCGGCGGTCGGCACCTGCGGCTCCGACGTGCACTACTTCCGGCACGGCCGGATCGGCGACTTCGTGCTGCGCGAGCCGATGGCGCTCGGGCACGAGCCGTCCGGGCGGGTCGTGGGCGTCGGGGAGGGCGTCGACGCGGGCCGGATCGGCGAGCGCGTCTCGCTGGAGCCGGGCGTGCCCTGCCGTCGCTGCCGGTACTGCCACACCGGCGCCTACAACCTGTGCCCGGACATGGTCTTCTTCGCGACCCCGCCGGTCGACGGCGCGTTCGCCGAGTACGTGACGATCGCCGACGACTTCGCCCACCCCGTCCCCGAGCACGTCTCCGACGACGCGGCCGCGCTGCTCGAACCGCTGTCGGTCGCGCTGTGGGCGAACCACAGGGCCGGCACCGGGGTCGGGTCACGGGTGCTCGTCGCCGGGGCGGGGCCGATCGGGCTGCTCGTCGCGCAGGTGGCGGCGGTGCAGGGCGCCGCCGAGGTCGTCGTCAGCGACCCGGACCCGGTGCGCGCCGCGCTGGCCCGCGACTTCGGCGCGACCGACGTCGTCGCACCGGGCGCCGACGTGGCCGGTGTGGACGCCTTCGTCGACTGCTCCGGGGTGCCGGCCGCGGTGCTGGGCGGGCTGCCCGCGGTCCGGCCGGGCGGTGCCGCGGTGCTGGTCGGGATGGGTGCCGACGAGATGACGCTGCCGGTGTCGATGCTGCAGTCGCGCGAGATCACCCTGACCGGCACCTTCCGCTACGCCAACACCTGGCCGACGGCGGTGCGCCTGGCCGGGTCGGGCGCGGTGGACCTGGACGGGCTGGTGACCGGGCACGTCGACCTCGACCACGTCGGCGACGCCCTGTCCCCCGACGCGTCGCAGGTCAAGGTGGTCGTCCGGCCGTGAGGGTGGTCGCGGACCGGGACTGGGCCGACGCGGTCGCCCGGCTCGCGCACGCCGCCCCCGCCGGGCCCGCCGGGAACCGCCTGGTCACCGTGGACGGGTTCTCCGGGGCCGGGAAGTCCACCCGGGCCCGTGAGCTCGCCGACCGGCTCGGGGCCCCGCTGCTCGGGATCGAGGACCTGTGCCCCGGCTGGGACGGGCTGCCCCGGGTCCCGGCGCTGGCCCGGCGCGGGATCGGTGACCCGCTGGCGGCCGGTACGACGCTGCGCTGGACGTCGTGGGACTGGGTGCACGACCGGCCGGGACCGGAACGCACGCTGGCTCCGGCGGCCGTCGTCGTGCTGGAGGGGTGCGGGAGCGGCGCGGCCGCGCTGGCGCCGGTGACCTCGCTGGCGATCTGGGTGGAGGCGTCGGCGGACGAGCGGGAGCGGCGGCTGCACGGGCGGGCGGACTGGCCGGGCTACGCCCCGTACCGCGACGGCTGGCGGCGCGCCGAACAGGAGCTGGCCCGCTCCGGTGGCGCACCGGAACGGGCCGATCTCGTACTGGACGACGGGGCCCGGCATCACCCCCCATGACGACGCCGGGCCCCTGGAGGGTCCTCCGTCAGGGAGTCGCGCGGCGCAGCACCAGGTACCCCGCCCCCGCCGCGACCGCGGCGAGGATCAGCGGATAGCCGGCGAGCAGCGCCCACGTCGGCGTCTCGACGAAGAACCGGCCGAACGCCCCCCAGGCGTCCTGCCAGGTCAGGACCATCACCCCGGCCGCGACCAGCACCACGGGCACCAGGGCCGCGCCCCAGACCCCGAGCTGTCCCCAGCGCCGGAACACCGCGCCGAAGAGCACGAACACCAGGGAGATCGTCAGCAGCGGCACCCAGTACGCGAGCACCTGGGTGACCGGGTTCGACTGGCCCATGAAGCCCATCTCGAAGAACTGGACCCGCAGGCCCCAGCCGTCGGTGGCCTGCTCGACGGCCAGCAGCACGCTGAGCCCGATCGCGCTGACGAGGGTCTCGGCGGCGACCAGCAGGACGGTGCCGAGGTAGAAGTGCCGTCGCGTGATGCCCAGGCTCAGCGCGAACGGCATCACCTGGGTCATCAGCGCGAGATAGGTGCTGGCCAGGATGAAGAAGAACGAGGTCAGCGCACCCGTGTAGCCGGTCGGCTCCTCGCCGCCGTTGCTGCGCACCACCCACCACACGGTCTGGTGCAGCACGAAGACGACCCCGAGGATCAGCCAGGCCATCCCGAACCGGCGGCCCCAGTTGACCGTGCCCATCCGGATCGCGGCGCGGACGCGGGCCGGCGTGCTCTCGACCGGGCTGCGGTCGGCGGTGACGGTGGTCATGACAGGACCTCCTGGGCGACGCCGGCGCCCGGCGCCGCGTTCAGCTGGGTCGTACGGACGACGAGCTGCTGCAGCGAGACCGGCTCGAACTGCAGGTTCGGCTCGGCGGGATCGGTGCGGGTCGGTGCGACACCGGCGAGGGTGACGCGCAGGAAGCCGCCGAGGCGCTCCCGGTGCAGCTCGGTGTGGCCGTGGGCGAACCGCTCGACCGACTCGGCGGGCCCGGAGACGGTGACGGCCCGGCCGCGCAGCGCCTCGGCCTCCTCGTCGATGAGCACGCGGCCCCGGTCGATCAGGACGACGTGCTCGATCAGGTCGGAGACCTCGTCGATCAGGTGCGTCGAGAGCACGACGGTGCGCGGGTGCTCGGCGAAGTCGGCGAGCAGGTGGTCGTAGAACATCTGGCGGGCGACGGCGTCGAGGCCCAGGTAGGGCTCGTCGAAGAAGGTCAGCGGGGCCCGCGAGGCCAGCCCGATGATCACCCCGACCGCGGACTGCTGGCCGCGGGAGAGCTTCTTGCAGCCACGGTCGACGGGCAGCCCGAACTCCCCGACGAGCCGGTCGGCGAAGGCCTGGTCCCACTGCGGGTACACGCTCGCGGCGGCCCGGAGCGCGTGGTGGACCCGGTACTCGTCCGGGTACTTCAGCGACTCGCGGATGAAGCAGGTGCGGGCGAGCACCCGGGCGTTCTCGTAGGGCTGCTCGCCGAAGATCTCGGCGCGCCCGGAGGTCGCGAAGTTCTGTGCGGTGAGGATCTGCATCGCGGTGGTCTTGCCGGCGCCGTTGCGGCCGAGCAGCCCGTGGATGCGGTTCTCCTCCAGCGCGAACGTCACGTCGTCGAGCGCGGTCACGTCGCCGTAGCGCTTCGTGACGCCGTGCATCGCGATCACGTCGGTGCTCATCGGTCGTCCCCCCAGACGTCGATCATCTTCTTGAGCTGCTCGGGGTCGATGCCGAGCTTGCGGGCCTCGGTGACCAGCGGAGCGATGTACTGCCGGGCGAAGTCCTCGCGGCGGCTCTCCAGCAGCCGGGGCCGCGCCCCCTCGGCGACGAACATGCCGATCCCCCGTCTCTTGTAGAGCACGCCCTGCGCGACCAGCTGGTTGAGCCCCTTCGCCGCGGTGGCCGGGTTGATCCGGTGGAAGGCGGCGAGCTCGTTGCTGGACGGCACCTGGGTCTCCTCCGGATAGGTCCCGTCCACCACGGCGGACGCGATGTCCTCCGCGATCTGTGCGAACAGCGGGCGTCCGTCGTCGATCACGGCGACCTCCCGGTGCCGTAGTGCAGTGGTTCGTTACTCATGTAATGAACCATAGCGGCGATGAGCCGACCCGTCCAGCAGGGCTTCAATTTCCGGTCTCACTTATATAAGCTCGGACCGTGCATGCGTTCGACGTGCTGGGCGACCCGGTCCGACGCCGGATCCTCGAGCTGCTGGCCGATGGGGAGCGCACCGCGGGGCAGGTCACCGAGGTCGTCCGCGCCGAGTTCGGGATCTCCCAGCCCGCCGTGTCCCAGCAGCTCAGGGTGCTGCGCGAGAACGGGTTCGCCACGGTGCGCCCGCAGGGCACCCGCCGCTTCTACGCGGTGGACCCGACCGGCCCCGCCGACGCCGACGCATGGCTGTCCCGCCTGCGTGGCTTCTGGTCCCAGCGCCTGGACGCGCTGGACACCGAGGTCGCCCGCGGGCGCCGCCCGGCGCCGGGACACACGACGACCAGGAGGACCACACCATGAGCGAGCCCGGGACCGTGTCCGAGAGCCCCGACGGTCGGCGGGTGCTCGCGTTCCGGCGCGAGTTCACCGCGCCGGTCGAGGACGTCTGGGCCGCCGTCACCGACCCGGACCGGTGCGCGCGGTGGTTCGCGCACTGGACCGGCGATGCACGCCCCGGCGGAGTGGTGGTGCTGAGCATGACCAGCGACGAGGACGGCGGCGGCCCGCCGTCGGACGCCCGGATCGTCGTCTGCGAGCCGCCGCACCGGCTGCAGGTGGAGATCGGCGGGGATACCGGCCCGCCGTGGGAGCTGTCGGTCGAGCTCACCTCCGACGGCACCACCACGGTGCTGCACTTCGCGCAGGCCCTGCCGGAGGGCCTCTCGCCCGCCGACGCGGGCCCGGGCTGGCACTGGTATCTCGACCGGCTCCGCGCCGCGCTCGGCGGTGACCCCATGCCGGACTGGGAGACGACCCTCGCCGACACGGGCCCGCTGTATCCGCGCTGACCCGCAGCCGTTCCGAGAGCAGTGCTCTACGGTGTTCCGGTGAACGCCTCCCGCACCGCCCGTGAGCGGGCCCGCGCCGAGCTCGTCGCCGAGATCACCGCGGCGGCCCGGCGGCAGCTGGCCGAGACCGGCGCGGCCGCGCTGTCCATGCGTGCGGTGTCCCGTGAGATCGGGATGGTGTCCTCGGCGTTGCACCGCTACTTCCCCACCCGCGACGACCTGCTCACCGCCCTGATCGTGCAGAGCTACGACGGGCTCGCCGACGCCCTCGCCGCGGCCGACCCCGGCACCGGCCCGGCGGAGCACTGGCGGGCCGTCGCGCACGCCGTGCGGGGCTGGGCGCTGGCCCGTCCGCACGAGTACGCGTTGATCTACGGCTCCCCCGTGCCCGGCTACCGCGCGCCGACCGACACCGTCCCGGCCGCGGCGCGCGTCCTGGAACCGCTCGCCCGCGCCCTGGGCGCCGCGCACGCCGCGGGCACCCTCCCCGAGGCGCCCGACCCGGACCCCGCGCTCGCCGCCGACGCCGCCCGGGTCCGCGCCGCGCTGGACCTCCCGGACCTGTCCGACGGGGCCGTGCTCGCCGCCCTCACCGCGTGGACCGGCCTGTTCGGGCACCTCTCCTTCGAGCTGTTCGGCCAGTTCGACAACGCCGTCGACGCCCGCGACGCCCTGTTCGCCGGCACCGTCGAGCGCCTCGGCCGGGTCGCGGGCCTGATCCGCTGACCGGCCCGTGAACGGGCCCGGCCGGGGCGGGACGGCCGGGCGGGCCGGGACGGATCAGCGGCGCAGGCGGCCGGCGAGCCGGCCGAGACGTGCACCCAGATCGCGCAACCCGCCGCCCTGCTCGACCCGGACCACCAGCGCCGTCGCCGCCACCGCCACCAGCAGCGCGACGACCAGGTCGCCGAACGGGCCCACCCCGAGCCGCCCGCTCCCCAGGACCGCGGCCGCGGTCCCGACCGGTGGCAGCCACGACTGCGTCCCGGTCACCACGAGCACGACCAGCGCACCGATCAGCGCGACACCCTCGTTGCGGACCACCGGCCGGGAGAACACCGACCCCACCGCGGCGCCGGTGATCCCGCAGGCCAGGTGGGCGAGCAGCCCGTCGAGCAGGCTCCCGGTCGTCGCCGTCCCCCAGGCCGCGACCACGCCCCACACCACGGCGAGCAGCCCGAGCAGCGCCACGCCCGCCGTCGCGGCGATCAGCACGCCGGCCGCGACCGGCCAGGGGCCGCCCGCGGCGGACAGGGTGACGGTGCGGGCGTCGTCGTCCTCGGACTCGGCCAGCGCGTGCGCCAGCCAGGCCCCGACCGGGTAGAGCAGCAGCGCGCTGGCCGCCCACGGCGCGGGCAGCGGGCCGGGCGCGCCGCCGAACAGCACGGCCAGCGCCCCGGCGTAGAGCACCAGCGGCGCGACGAAACGTTCGGTGCGGCCGACGTCCTCGCCCAGCAGCATCGCCACGGCGAACGCCGAGCGCACCCGCCGCCTCACCGGCCGCCCTCCCCGGGGGCCGGGCGGACCGGCCGCACCGAGCGGACCGCGCAGCCCGCGGCGAGCGCGGCCGCCAGCCAGGCGTCGCTCTCGGGGGCGGGGACCCGCACGGTGAACCGGCCCGGCGCCGCGCCCTCGACGCGGGCGGGCGGCAGCACCCGTTCCAGCAGCGGGCGGGGGTCTCCCGCACAGGCCATGTCCAGGCGCATCATCGCCCCGGGCGGCGGCGCGGTCGGCAACGGCACGGAGTCCGGATCGGAGGCGGTCGCGATCCGGCCCTCGCGCAGCCGGTGCAGGCGGGCGCCGGGCAAGCCGGCCGCGGTACCGGTGTGGTCGGTCAGCAGGGTCGGGGCGGCGCGGGCGGAGAGCAGCCGGGTCAGGGCGTCCGCGGCGTCGTCGTCGAGACCGTTCCACGGTTCGTCGAGCACGAGCACGCCGGGCTCGCAGGCCAGCGCCTGCACCAGCCCGACCTTGCGGGCGTTGCCGGTGGACAGGTCGGCCATCGGCTCGTCGTCGTCGCCGTCGTACCCGAGCTCGGTCAGCAGCACCTCGGCGCGGTCGGCGGCGTCGTCGATGTCGATGCCGCGCACCCGGGCGATGTGGTCGAGCCAGCGTCGCGGGGTCAGCTTGCGGGCGGCCGGGAACCGGTCGGGCAGGTAGCCGACGACCTCGGGGACGTCCTCGACCTCGCCCGCGGTCGGGGCGAGCGCACCGGCGGCGATCCGCAGCAGCGTGGACTTGCCCGCCCCGTTGCCTCCCCGCACGACGGTCGGCACGGCCGGGTCGACGTCGAGGTCGGCTCCGCGCAGCGCGACCGCCCCCGACGGGTGGGTGTGGTGGATCCCGACCAGGCGCACCCGACCACCTCCACCGCTCGTCGCCGCCCGTGCGTGACGATCAGGTTCGCACAGCGGCGCGGGCCCACGGCCCGGCGGTGGCACGGCGGTACGGCCCGTGGCGGGACCGGTACGCAGGGCTGTCGTGATCACCCGCCCGGCGCAGCCGGGCGTCGGCTCGGCGCGTTCAGCCGGTCCTGGTCGACACCCCGGCGTCGCGGTGGCGGCGCTGGCGGAGCTTGCGCACGACCAGCCACACGATCACCGCCGCGCCGAGCACGGCGACGACCTTGCTGATCGGCGACACGTAGACCTCGATGACCTCCCAGCGCTCGCCGAGCACGAATCCGAGGTAGACGAACAGCGCGTTCCAGACGCCGCTGCCGAGCGCGGACAGCGCGGTGAACCGCAGCAGCGGCATCCGGGCGATCCCGGCCGGGATCGAGATGAGGCTGCGCACGATCGGGATGCAGCGTCCGCCGAGGACGAACCAGTTCCCCCAGCGCTCGAACAGCGCCAGCCCCTTCTCCAGGTCCTTCTGGCTGGAGACGACGAACCAGCGGCGGCCGCAGAGCCGGTGCACCCGCTCGAAGCCGAGCCAGTGCCCCAGCGCGTAGAGCACCAGCGCACCGGCGACGGCACCCATCGTGGCCGCCGCCCAGACGCCGACGGGGCTCATCGCGCCGGTCGAGGCGCGGAAGCCACCCAGCGGGAGGATCACCTCCGACGGGATCGGCGGGACCACGTTCTCCAGGAAGATCAGCAACCCGATGCCGGCGGCGCCGAGCCGGTCCACGATGTCGAACACCCACTGCGTCACGCACACCATGGTGCCCGAGGATCAGACCCACCGTGCCCCGCCGGCCGGGGCCGGAACGCGCGGACCCCCGCCGGCCGGGGCCGGCGGGGGTCCGTGTCGGGCGGGATCAGGCGGCCGCGGTGGCCGACTCCCCCTTCGCCGCGCGGTCACGCAGCGACTGCGGGACCTCGAAGCGCTCGCCGTACTTCGCCTTGAGCTCGTCGGCGCGGGCCACGAAGCCGGCCGGGCCACCGGGGTAGCCGTCGATGTACTGCAGCACACCGCCGGTCCAGGCCGGGAAGCCGATGCCGAAGATCGAGCCGATGTTCGCGTCGGCGACGGTGGTGAGCACGCCCTCGTCGACGCACTTCACGGTCTCGATCGACTCGATGATCAGCATGCGCTCGGACAGCTCGTGCAGGTCGACGTCGTGGTTCGTCGCGCCGAACTGCTCGCGCAGACCCGGCCAGAGACCGTCCCGCTTGCCGTCGGCGTAGGAGTAGAACCCGGCACCGGTGCTCTTCCCCTTGCGGTCGAACTCGTCGACCATCCGGTCGATCACCGCGTCGGACGGGTGCGGGGTCCAGGTGCCGCCCGCGGCCTCGACGCCCTTGCGGGTCTCCTCACGGATCTTGCGGGGCAGCGTCAGGGTCAGCTCGTCCATCAGCTGCAGCACCGGGGCCGGGTAGCCGGCCTGCGAGGACGCCTGCTCGATCGTCTGCGGGTCGATGCCCTCGGCGATCATCGCGACGCCCTCGTTGATGAAGGTGCCGATCACCCGGCTGGTGAAGAAGCCGCGGGAGTCGTTGACCACGATCGGGGTCTTCCGGATCCCGAGCGTGAGGTCGAACGCCTTGGCCAGGGCCTCGTCGTTCGTCCGCTCACCCTTGATGATCTCGACCAGCGGCATCTTGTCGACCGGCGAGAAGAAGTGCAGGCCGATGAAGTCGTCCGGGCGGTCGACGCCCTTGGCCAGCTCGGTGATGGGCAGCGTCGAGGTGTTCGAGCACAGCAGCGCATCCGGCTTGATGTGCTTGGCGGCCTCGCGGAAGACCTCCTGCTTCAGCTCGACGGACTCGAAGACGGCCTCGATGACGACGTCGCACCCGGCGAGGTCGGCGTAGTCGTCGGTCGGCAGGATCCGGCCGAGCAGCGCGTCGCCCTTCTCCTGCGTGGTCTTGCCGCGCTTGACGCCCTTCTCGACCAGGTTCCGGGAGTAGGCCTTGCCCTTCTCCGCGGCCTCCTTCGACACGTCCTTGAGGACGACGTCCCAGCCGGACAGCGCGCAGACGTAGGCGATGCCCGCGCCCATCATCCCGGCGCCGAGCACCGCGACCTTGGTGGGCTGCCACTTCTCCGGGGCGCTCGGGCGGGACTTGCCGCCGTTGATCGCGTTGAGGTCGAAGAAGAACGCCTTGGTCATGTTCTTCGAGACCTGGCCGGTCACGAGCTCCGCGAAGTAGCGGCCCTCGATCTTCTGCGCGGTCTCGAAGTCGACCTGGCTGCCCTCGACGGCCGCGGCGAGGATGTTGCGCGGCGCCGGCATCGGCGCGCCCTTGAGCTGCTTGCGCAGGTTCGCCGGGAACGCCGGGAGGATCGAGGCCAGCGACGGGCTCGACGGGGTGCCGCCGGGGATCCGGTACTTCGGCCGGTCCCAGGGCTGGGTGGTGTGCTCGGGGTGGGCGAGCACCCAGGCGCGCGCCTTGTCGAAGGCCTCCTCGCGGGTGGCCGCGAGCTCGTCGACCAGGCCGAGCTCCAGCGCCTTGGCCGGCTTGTGCCGCTGGCCCTGCGCGAGGACGTTCATGAAGCCGTTCGCGATGCCCAGCATGCGGGTGATCCGGGTGACCCCGCCGCCCCCGGGCAGCAGGCCCAGGGTGACCTCGGGCAGGCCGTAGACGACGCCCTTCGCGTCGACGCCGACCCGGTGGTGGGTGGCCAGCGCGATCTCCAGGCCGCCACCGAGCGCGGTGCCGACCAGCGCGGAGGCGACCGGGCGGCCGAAGGTCTCCAGCTTGCGCAGCTGGGCCTTGACCTCGGTGACCAGCTCGACGATCTTCCCGGCGTCGTCCGGGCCGGCGGCCGAGAGCTGCTCCAGGTTGCCGCCGGCGAAGAAGGTCTTCTTCGCCGAGGTGACGACGACACCGACGATGTCGTCCTTGTTCTTCTCCAGGTCGTCGACGACCTCGCGCATGGACACGCGGTAGGCGTCGTTCATCGTGTTGGCGCTGCTGCCCGGGTCGTCGAGGGTGACGACGGCGATGCCGTCGGCGTCGGCGTCCCAACGGACGGCCTTCTGCTCAGTCACTGATCCAGTCCCTTTCAGACGCGCTCGACGATGGTGGCGATGCCCATGCCGCCGCCCACGCACAGCGTGGCCAGACCGCGGCGCAGGTCACGACGCTCCAGCTCGTCGACCAGCGTGCCGAGGATCATCGCGCCGGTGGCGCCGAGCGGGTGGCCCATCGCGATGGCGCCGCCGTTGACGTTGGTGATCTCGTGCGAGATGTCCATGTCGCGCATGAAGCGCAGGGCGACGGCCGCGAAGGCCTCGTTGATCTCGAACAGGTCGATGTCGCCGACCGACAGCCCGGCCTTGGCCAGCGCCTTGCGGGCGGCGGGCGCCGGACCGGTCAGCATGATCGTCGGGTCGGCGCCGGACAGCGCGGTGGCGACGATGCGGGCGCGCGGGGTCAGGCCGTTGGCCGTGCCCGCGGCCTCGGTGCCGATCAGGGTGAGCGCGGCGCCGTCGACGATGCCGGAGCTGTTGCCCGCGTGGTGGACGTGGTCGATCTTCTCGACCCAGTGGTACTTCTGCAGCGCCACGGCGTCGAACCCGCCGTCGCGGCCCATCATCTCGAAGGACGGCGTGAGTCCGCCGAGCGCCTCGACGGTCGCGCCGGCACGGATGTGCTCGTCGCGGTCGAGGACGGTCAGGCCGTTGCGGTCCTTGACCGGGATGACCGAGTTCGCGAAGCGGCCGTCGGCCCACGCCTTGGCGGCCCGGGTCTGCGACTCGATGGCGAAGGTGTCGACGTCGGTGCGGGACCAGCCCTCGAGCGTCGCGATGAGGTCGGCGCCGATGCCCTGGGGCACGAAGCCGGTCGCGTAGGCGGTGTCGGGGTCCATCGCCCAGGCGCCGCCGTCGGAGCCCATCGGCACCCGGCTCATGCCCTCGACGCCACCGGCGAGGACGAGCTCCTCCATGCCGGAGCGGACCTTCTGCGCGGCGGTGTTCACGGCCTCCAGGCCGGAGGCGCAGAAGCGGTTGAGCTGCACACCGGCGACGGTGTCGGGCAGCCCGGACGCGATCGCGGCGGTCTTGGCGATGTCGCCGCCCTGGTCGCCGACCGGCGAGACGACACCCAGCACGAGGTCGTCGATGGTGGTGGTGTCCAGGTCCGGGTGACGTTCGCGGACCGCGTCGATCAGGCCGGTCACCAGCGAGATCGGCTTGACCTCGTGCAGCGAACCGGAGGCCTTGCCCCGTCCGCGCGGTGTACGGATCGCGTCGTAGATGTAGGCCTCGGGAATCTCGCTCATCCGAACCTCTCGTGGGGTGGTCGGCACCGGGGCGGTACCGGCGGCACTGCCCCTACTTGCTGGTAGCTTTTGTTACAGCAGCACTGTCACATGGGTCAAGACGGACCGCCGTTCATGTGACACGGATGATGTCACACCGGGACTGTCATACCGAGCGGGCGACCCGTAACCTGCTCGCCATGTCCGCCGCCATCGACAGCTCCGCGGGGAGCCCGACCCCCGACGACGGGGATCTCCTCACCGTCGACCAGCTCGCCGAGCGGACCGGGATGTCGGTGCGCACCATCCGCTTCTACGCGAGCAAGGGGCTCATCCCCGCACCCCGGCTGCGCGGCCGCACCGGTCTCTACGACGCCGCGCACCGCGCCCGGCTGGAGCTGATCGGCGAGCTCACCGGGCTGGGCTTCACCCTCGCCGCGATCGAACGGCAGCTGGAACGGGTGCCGCTGGAGACCGCGCCGGAGGAGCTGGCCCTGCAACGCGCGCTGCTCACGCCCTGGCTGCCCGAGGTCGACGAGGAGCTGGACCGGGCCGGGCTCGACCGGCGCGCCGGCCGCCGCCTGTCCGACGACGACGTCACCACCCTCGAACGGCTCGGTGCCCTGACCCGGCTGCCCGGCGACGGCCCGGCGACCGTCCGGCTGCACGGGGCGGTCGCGCTCGGCTCGGCGCTGGAGGCACTGGACTCCGGCCTGCCCCCCGAGCTGTGGAAGCGTTCGCACGACCTCATCGAGCGGCACACCGCCGCGCTCGCCGAGGACCTGATGACGCTGTTCCAGGACGAGGTCCTGCAGCCCTACCGGGACCGCGGCCGCCCCGCCGACGAGCGACGACGGCTCGCCGCCGCCTTCTCCCGGCTCAAGCCGATCACCGTGCAGGGCGTCGTCGCGGCGTTCGGGCGGGCGGTCAACCGGGCCATCCGCGAGCGCGTCGACTCCGGGCCGGGTCCCGACCGGCAGGAGGGGTGAGCGGCGCCGGGCGGTCGTAGCATCGGGCCATGGCGAGCTTCGAGTTCCCGGTCCGGGTGCGCTACCACGAGGTCGACGCCCAGGGCGTCGTCTTCAACGCCTGGTACCTGGCCTGGTTCGACGAGGCGATGACCGAGTTCCTCGAGTCCCGCGGCCTCACCTACCGGGCGATGCTCGACGCCGGCTACGACGTCCAGCTCGTCCACACCGAGCTCGACTGGCGGGCCGGGGTCGGGTGGGGCGAGGACGTCGTCGTCGCGGTGTCGACGGCGCGGATCGGCCGGACCAGCTTCGCGCTCGACTTCCAGGTCCGCGCCCTCGACGACGCGGGCGAGCGCATCGTCACCTGCGACTGCCGCACCGTCTACGTGGTCATCGCCGTCGACGGCAGCGGCAAGCAGGAGGTGCCGGCGCTGATCCTGAACGCGCTCGGCGTCCCCGAGCCGCTGATGCCCCTGCGCCCCTGAGCACCCCGGGCGCCGCCCGGTCGGCTCCGGCCCTCAGGCGCCCCGGATCCGGCCGCGGACCTCGCCGAGGGCGATCCGGCCGCCGTCGCGGGCGGGTGCGGTCGCGGTCATCACGACCTCGTCGCCGTCCTCCAGCCAGGTGCGCGTGGCGCCACCGGCGAGCGCGACCGGGTCGCGGCCGTTCCAGGACAGCTCCAGCATCGAGCCGAACCCGCTGCGCTCCGGACCGGAGACGGTGCCCGAGCCGAGCAGGTCACCGGCGCGCAGCCCGGCGCCGCCCGAGGTCAGGTGGGCCACCATCTGCTCCGGGGACCAGTACAGGTCCCGCGCGGGCGGGGACGCGACCAGCTCGCCGTTGACGCGCACGGCGAGGTCGAGGTCGAGGCCGAGCGCGGGCTCGCCCGGGGTGAGGTAGGGCAGCGGCGCGGGGTCGTGCGCGGGCAGCGGGACCCGGGCCGCGGACAGCTCGTCGAGCGGTGTCACCCACGCGGAGATCGACGTCGCGAAGGACTTGCCCAGGTGCGGGCCGAGCGGGCGGGACTCGAAGAACTGGATGTCGCGCGCGGACCAGTCGTTGAGCAGCACGACGCCGAGGACGTGGTCGGCGGCGTCGTCGATCCCGACCGGCCCCGGGACCGGCCCGCCGAGGACGAAGCCGAGCTCGGCCTCGAAGTCGAGCTTGGCGCAGGGACCGAAGTCGTCGGGCCCGCGCTGCCCCGACGGGCGTGCGACCGGGGTGCCGGTGACCCGGACCGTGCCGGATCGGCCGTGGTACCCGAGCGGAATCCGCCGCCAGTTCGGGGTGAGCGGGTCCTCGGCGTCCGGACGGAAGATCAGTCCGGCGTTCCGGGCGTGCTGCTCGCAGGCGTAGAAGTCGACGTAGTCGGCGACGGCGAAGGGCAGCACCGGGACCAGTCCCTCGTCGGGCAGGCGGTACGCGGCGGCCCGCTCGTGGTCCTCGCGCCAGCCGCGCAGCCACTCGACGACCTCGCGCCAGGCCGGGGCGCCGGCGTCCAGCAGCCGGGTCAGGTCCGGCGCGGTCAGCAGGTCCGGGTACGGGCCGCGCTGCGCGGTGGCCAGCGAGCCGACGTCGAGCAGGCCGCCGTCGGGCAGCGGGCAGGCGATGCGCGAGCCACCGGGACGCCCCTTCCCTGCCACGGCGCCGAGCGCGAGGGCGGGAACGGTCGTCGGCGGTGGCGCAGTCGTCACGGTCCCCGACCGTAGGCGATCCGGCGACGGCGTGGGGTGGGAACTCGTCCCGGTCGTCACGTGTTCGACCGGTGTGCCCGGCCCCCGGCCGAGGGCCCCGGCTTCGACGACGGCGACATCGACCTCCGAGGCCGCCCCGTTCCCCCACATGCCGAAACACCTGTTGCAGGGCCGGAGTCGACCTGGCAGCGTCCGGTCACCCATGCCAGAGTCGCCATCCGAGCATGTCCCGGGCTGACGGCGTCGATGACGAGTGGAGTACGAGCAATGGCACAGCAGGTACGCGGCGTCGTGGCCCGCGCCAAGGGTGAGCCGGTCACCGTCGAGACGATCATCGTGCCCGACCCCGGTCCCGGTGAGGCCGTGGTGAGGATCCAGGCCTGCGGGGTCTGCCACACCGACCTGCACTACAAGCTCGGCGGCATCAACGACGAGTTCCCCTTCCTGCTCGGCCACGAGGCCGCCGGCATCGTCGAGTCCGTCGGCGACGGCGTCACCGACGTCGCACCCGGCGACTACGTCGTCCTCAACTGGCGCGCCGTCTGCGGCCAGTGCCGGGCCTGCAAGAAGGGCAAGCCCCAGTACTGCTTCGACACCCACAACGCCACCCAGAAGATGACCCTCGAGGACGGCACCGAGCTCTCCCCCGCACTCGGGATCGGCGCGTTCATCGAGAAGACCCTCGTCCACTCCGGACAGTGCACCAAGGTCAACCCCGATGCCCCCGCCAAGGTCGCGGGCCTGCTCGGCTGCGGCGTCATGGCCGGGCTGGGCGCCGCGGTCAACACCGGCCAGATCGGCCGCGGCGACTCCATGGCCGTCATCGGCTGCGGCGGCGTCGGTGACGCCGCCATCGCCGGGGCGAAGCTCGCCGGCGCGACGACGATCATCGCCGTCGACACCGATCCGCGGAAGCTGAAGTGGGCCGAGGAGTTCGGCGCGACCCACACCGTCAACGCCAAGGAGACCGACCCGGTCGAGTTCATCCAGAGCGTGACCGACGGCAACGGCGCCGACGTCGTCATCGAGGCCGTCGGGCGCCCCGAGACCTACAAGCAGGCGTTCTACGCCCGCGACCTCGCCGGCACCGTGGTCCTGGTCGGCGTCCCGACCCCGGACCTGCAGGCACCGGAGATCCCGCTGATCGACTACTTCGGCCGCGGCGGGGCGCTGAAGTCCTCCTGGTACGGCGACTGCCTGCCCAGCCGCGACTTCCCGATGTATGTGGACCTGTTCCTGCAGGGCCGCTTCCCGCTCGACAAGTTCGTCACCGAGGAGATCGGGATCGACGGCGTCGAGCAGGCCTTCGAGAAGATGCACGCCGGTGAGGTCCTCCGCTCGGTGGTGATCCTCTGATGGCCCCGGTCGACCACGTCGTCACCTCCGGCACCTTCAACCTCGACGGCGGTTCCTTCGACGTCGACAACAACGTGTGGATCGTCGGCGACGACCGCGAGGTCATCGTCATCGACGCCGCCCACGACGCCGACGCCATCGCCGCCGCCGTCGGCGACCGCACCGTCACAGCCGTCGTGTGCACCCACGCCCACGACGACCACGTCAACCAGGCACCCGCCCTCGCCGACCGGTTCTCCGCGCCGATCCTGCTCAACCCGGCCGAGATGGTCCTCTGGGACATGACCTGGCCCGACCGCAAGCCCGACCAGGAACTCGCCGACGGCCAGGTCCTCACCGCGGGCGGGATCGACCTGCGGGTGCTGCAGACCCCCGGCCACTCGCCCGGCTCGTCCTGCCTCTACGCCCCCGAGCTCGGCATCGTCTTCACCGGCGACACCCTGTTCCAGGGCGGACCCGGCGCCACCGGACGCTCCTACTCCAGCTTCGACACGATCATCGAGTCCATCCGCACCACCCTGCTCCCGCTGCCCGGCGACACGCAGGTCCGCACCGGCCACGGCGACTCCACGAAGATCGGCGACGAGGCACCCCACCTGGAGGAATGGATCCGCAACGGATCCTGACCCCGCCCCTCGACGCACGACGCGGCCCGTTCCCGCACCGAGATGCACCTCAGCGGGCCGGGGAGATCCACGATTCCCGCTGAGCTGCATCTCGGCGGAGGTGCGGGTGCGCCGCGTCAGGTCGCGCGGCGGCGGACGGCGGGGGTCAGCAGGAGCAGGGCGACCGCGGCCGCCCCGAAGGCGGCGGCGAACCCGAAGGGCTCGGCGATCGCGCCGAGCCCGGTCGCGCCGAGGCCGGTCCCGGCGTCGTAGGCGATGTTCCATGCGGCGCTGGCCGCGCCGTAGTGCAGCGGACCCGCGACGGCGAACAGCGCGACCATCGCGTCGTTCTGCACCAGCCCGAACCCGGCGCCGACGACCGCAGCCCCCGCCACCAGCGCCGCGGGCGTGAACGGTGCGGCGAGCACGCCGCACAGCCCCACCGCCGCGCACAGGGTCCCGACGGGCAGCAGCGCCCCCGGACGCCCGCTGCGGTCGGTGAGCGTGCCCGCGACGCCGCGGCCGAGCAGCGCGCCGAGCGCCGTCGCGAACAGCGCCGCCGGGACCGCGAGCCGGGCGCCGGGGGCGGCGAGCGGGGCGAAGGTGATCACACCGCCCTGCGCGGTGGAGCAGACCAGCATCGCGAGCACGGGCGCGGCCGGGAGCCGGCGGCGCCGCTCCCGCGGGTGCGCACCGGGCCCGGGCCCGGCGGCCGGACCGGCGCCGAGACCGGTCGCCGCACCGGCGCCGTCGCGCGCCCGCACCACCGCCGGGACGCGGCGCGGGCGGGACGTCCGCGCCGGCCCCCGCACGAACGCGACCACCACCGCCCCGACCGCCGGCGTGATCCCGGCGACCAGGAACACCCCCGCGAAGCCCAGGACGTCGACGACCGCCACCCCGGCCGGCAGGAACAGCAGCTGCGGCAGGCCGACGGCGTAGCCGTACCGGGCCGAGGCACGTCCGTGCGCCGAGGGCTCCACCAGCTCCGCCACCAGGGCGCTGCCCGCGACCGTCGCCATGCCGAACCCGACCCCCCGCACCGCGGAGACCGCGAGCACCGGGCCGAGCTCCGCGGTGAGCGCGAGCAGCGGGGTCGGGAGACCGAGCAGCAGGGACCCGGTCACGAGCACGGGCCGGTGCCCGACCCGCCGGAGCATCGCGGGCACCAGCAGCTGGGTCCCGACGGTGACGGCCATGAGCACACCGGTCGTCAGGCCCGCGCCGAACTCCCCGGCCCCACCGCGGGCCACCCACAACGGCACGACCGGCAGCAACAGGGCGTAGCCGCCGAAGCCGAGGGCGGTGGCCGCCAGGAGCACCAGGAACGACGGGGAGCGCAGCGATCGGGACGGCACGCGCCCACCGTCGCAGACGCTCAGGCGGGCGCGTCGGCGAGCCAGGAGCCGTGGAACCCGGTGGGCACCCCGCGCGGCAGCCCCACCCGGGCCACCGGCTCGCCCGCGACGTCCCGCGCGTCGAGCACCAGCAGCTCCGAGGCCGCCCCGTCCCGGCTCGTGGTGATCGACAGCAGCCAGCCGTCGTCCTCGGCCCGGTCCGGGTCGCCCGACGGCACGAACACCGCCTCGCCGGCGACGACGTCGCGGCCGAGGTCGTGCTCGACGAGCTCGTCGCGGGCGCGGTCGTGGCGCAGCACCGCGGACCGGGCGTCGCCGCCGCGGCCGTGGTCGGCGACGGCGTAGGTGTAGCGGTAGGGGCGGCCGACGCGGGCGTCGTCGACGGTCGGGAACTCGCAGCCGGTGTCCGACAGCGCGGTCTCGGTGACCGAGCCGTCGGCCGGGTCGAGCGTCCACCGGTGCAGGGTCGCCCGCCCGGTGGCGGCGGCCGTCGCCGCGGGCCCCGCGGGGTCCCCGCCCAGCGACGGCCACACGACCGCCACGTCCGCCGGGGTGTAGCGGGCCCCGTCGACCACGACGCGGCCCCGCTCGTCGGTGCAGGCGTTCGCGACGTGGAAGACGTAGCAGGGGTCGACCTCGAACCAGCGCACCTCGCCCGGGCGGTCGAGCGGCATCACACCGAGGCGCGCGCCGTAGCCGTCGTCCCAGCCGAACGGCATCCCGCCGCGCATCGCGGCCTCGATGCTGAACGCCATCGGCAGGTCCAGGAACACCGCGTGCCGGTCGGTGACGGCGAAGTCGTGCATCATCGTCGGCCCGCCGACGGCGATCTCCGCGCTGGTCACGAGCTCGCCGGACGCGGAGAGCCGGTGGTAGGTCAGGTACGGCGGCACCATGCCGTAGCCGAAGAAGTGCAGGTCCCCGGTCTGCGGGTCGGTCTTCGGGTGCGCGGTCATGGCGGTGGTGAGCCGCCCGCCGAAGTCCTCCGCGCCGACCGTGTCCAGCTGCGGGGTGACGACGTGGGGCAGCCCGTTCTCCACCAGCGCGAGGATCCGTCCCGCGTGCTCGACGACGTGCGTGTTCGCCGGCACCGCGGTCAGGTCGAAGGTGCCCTCCGGGCGCACGAAGGGGTGCCCCTCGAGCTGCCGGGTGCGCACCCAGCGGTTGCGGTACCACTCCGCGCGCCCGTCGCGGAGCCGGACGCCGTGCAGCATCCCGTGCCCGGCGAACCAGTGCCCGGGGTCCTCCCCGGGCAGCGGGTTCGGCCCGTTGCGCAGGTACCGCCCGCACAGCTCCGGGGGCAGCGCCCCGGTCACCGGCAGGTCCCGCACGGTGATCTCGTCGGCCACCGGCGCCAGGTGGCCGCGCAGGTAGCCGGGCGTGCCCTCGGTCGTCGTCATCCCCCGAGGGTGCGCCCGCGGGCGGTCCCGCGCCAGTAGGTCGGTCAGGTCCGGGGCAGCGCCTTCTCCACCATCGGCACGACGCCGTCGAGCGCGGCGGGCAGGCTCAGCACCGTCTGCCAGCCGAAGGCGTTCTCCGTCGCGCCCTCCAGGAGGACGTTCCGGCCCTCCCGGGTCGCCGCGAGCCGGGTGACCAGCGGGTTCTTCTCCACGGTCGCGCGCCCGCCGGGAGTGAAGGACAGCTGGTCCCACACGAGGAGGTCCTTGTCCAGCTCGGTGGCCTGCTCGAAGCTGATGTCGGCGTAGAACTTCTCACCGGCGAGCTCGTCGTAGCGGGGCGGGACGGCGAACCCGAGTGAGGTGAAGAACCGGGCCCGCGGGTCCTGCGAGGCGAACACCGAGAGCGTGTCCGCGCCGTAGGTGGCGACGGCGACCTGCTTGCCCGCCCACTGCGGGTTCGCCTCGCGCGCCGTGCTGAAGCGGGCCTCGAGGCCGGTGACCAGCTCGTCCGCCTGCCCGGACCGGCCGAGGGCCCGCCCGATGATGCGGGTCGTGTCCTGCCAGGGGACGCCGTAGTCGTTGTACTCGGCCGGCGCGGCGACGATCGGCGCGATCGCGCTGATCTGGTCGTAGCTCTGCTGGTCCAGGTCGGAGTAGACCGCGACGATCAGGTCCGGGCGCAGCGCGGCGATCTTCTCCGGCTCCGGCGAGCTCATGTTCAGCACGGTCGGCTGCGAGCCGGTCTGCTGCGCCGCCGCCGTCGCCCACGGCTGCACGGCCTGCTTCTCGTCGCCGTACCAGTAGCGGACGCCGACCACCGGCACCCCGAGCGCGAGGACGGTGTCGTGGTCGCTGTACCCGATGCTCACGACGCGCTGCGGCGGCCCCGGGACCGTCGTCCTGCCGAACCGGTGGTCCAGGGTGACCGGGAAGCCCTCGGCCGCCGTCCCCTCCGGGGCCGGGCCGCCCGCCTGCCCGCCGCCACCGCCGCAGCCGGCCAGCGCGGCGCCACCGGCCGCCGCCAGCGTCCCGAGGAGCATCTGTCGCCGGGTGAGTCCCATGTCCGTTCCTTCCGCTCGTCCGGCGGAATGCTAGGACATCGACTTAGGATTGCCTCTGCTGCATTCAGGTGGGGCTCAACACACCCCTACGGCGTGGGCGGGCGGTGCGGCCCGTGGCGCAGCCGAGGTCGAACCCGTGGACCCGTGCCGCGGTGCCGCCGAGCAGGGCGGCGCGGACGTCGTCGTCGAGCTCGGGGAACCGTCCGCGCAGCTCGTCGGGGTAGCGGAAGGTCATGAGGTCTCGGATCAGGCGCGCCGGACGCACCAGCGGGTAGCCACTGCCGAACATCAGCCGGTCCGGGCCGTAGGCGGCCAGCAGCTCGCCGAGCGCCTCGGCGGCGGGCACCCGGTGCCGGCGCAACGCGATCAGCAGGTCGGTGAGCAGCACGTAGACGTTGGGCAGGCGGGCCAGCCGGACCAGCGACGCGGTCGGGGCGCAGGCGGCGCCGACCACGAACCGGATCTTGGGCAGGGCCGTGGCCAGCGCGGCGACCTCGGTGACGTCGACGGCACCGGCCGGCAGCGGTCCGGCGCTGCGCACCCGGACCGGGAGCGCGGACCCGGCGCGGACCGGCTCGGCCCACTCCGGCCACCGGGGCCGCGGCACGGCGTCGCCCTCGGCGACGACGCCCGCGTGCGCCCAGTCCGGTGCCGCGCGCGACGGTCGCGCGGTCGGCGCGATCCCGATGTGGACCACCCCGGCGCCGGCCTGCTCGGCCCGGATCAGGGTGCGGCGCAGCCACGGCGCCCGCAGCGACAGCGCGGTCTCCGGACGACGGGCGGGCAGCACGGTCAGCGCGCGCAGACCGTCGCGGCCGACCCGGGCCCCGATGCCGCGGGCGCGGGCCCGGTCGGCGGGGTCGAGCTCACCCGCCAGCGCGAGCCGCCCGGGGTGCTCGGCGGCGAGCTCGGCGTGCCAGGCCGGTGCGGCGAACCCGAGCACGAACAGGTCCTCGAAGCCGGCCGGGACGAGCACCGCGCGGTCCACCGCGGAGAGCACGTGCGCGGCCAGCGCCTGCGGCGTGACCAGCTCGAACGCGTCCGCGGACAGCGGGCGCGGCGACGGGTCGACCATCCGGTGGCGGTGCAGCAGGTCGGCGACGAACTGCTCCCCCGCCGGGCCCGCCTGGTTGTGCGGCCGGCCGTCCCAGCCGTGCACCTGGGCGTCGACGACCGCCGGGAGACCACCACGCCCCCGGGGCGCTCCGCAGCACCGGTCCACGACGACCACCTCTCCACTGTCGCGGAGCGGCCCGGCACACGCAGCGCGTGCCGGGCCGCTTCCCACTGTTCCTCCGACCGGACGGGCCGGTACCTATCCGACCGACGGGCCGAGCCCCATCGACTGGGGCGTGCTCGAGTCCGGGCTGGGCTGCGGGATGCCCTCGTCGAGCTGGCCGAACTCGGTCATGAGCGCCTTGTTCCAGGGCGTGACCTCCTCGGCCACCAGCGAGTTGGTGGTGAGGATCAGCCCGGCGACCGAGGCGCCGTTCTGCAGTGCGGAGCGCACGACCCGCAGCGGGTCGATGATGCCCATCTCGACCATGTCCCCGAAGCGGCCCTCCAGGGCGTCGAAGCCCTCGTCGACGCCCATGGTCGTGACCTGCTTGACCACCTCGTCGCCGTCGTAGCCGGCGTTGGAGGCGATGAGGTGCACGGGCTCGGTGAGCGCGTGCCGGACGATCTCGACGCCGATCCGGTAGTCCCCGGTCACGTCCAGCTCGTCGAGCGCGGGCTCGGCGTGCAGCAGCGCCGAGCCGCCACCGGCGACGATGCCCTCGGCCACCGCGGCCCGGGTCGCCTGCAGCGAGTCGTCCACCCGGTGCCGGATCTCGCGGGCCTCGGCGTTGGTCGGCGCACCGACCGAGATGATCGCGGCCTTGCCGGACAGCCGGGCGATGCGGTCGGAGAAGAAGTCCTCGTCGGTGCCGATCGTGGCGCGGGCCAGCTCGGCGCGCAGCTGCGACAGCCGGTACTCCAGCTTCTGCTTGTCGCCGTGCCCGCCGATGATCGTGGTGCCCTCGCTGGTGACCTGCACCTGCACGGCGCGCCCGAGGTGCTCGACGTCGATCTGCTCGAGCGAGAACGAGGAGCTCTTGGAGTGCACCTGCCCGCCGCAGAGCGCGGCCATGTCCTCCAGCAGGTGGATGCGCTTCTCACCGAAGCCGGGCGCCTTGATCGCGACGGCCTGGAAGTGCCCGTTGACGTGGTTGTGGACCAGCATCTGCAGGGCGGTGCCCTCGACCGTCTCCGCGACGATGACGAGCGGGCGCCGGTCGTTGCGCATGATCCGGTCCAGCACCGGCATGATCTGCTGGACGTCCTTGATCTTGTGGGCGGTGAACAGGATGTAGGGGTCGTCGACGATCGCCTCGAGCGTGCCGGGGTTGGTCACCATGTAGGGCGAGACGTACCCGTTGTCGAACTCGAAGTCCTCGACGAAGTCCACCGAGACCCCCGGCAGCGGGGTGTCGTCGACGGTGACGACGCCGTCGTCGCCGACGGTGTGCAGCGCCTTCGCGACGACCCGGCCGATCGTGTAGTCGTCGTTGGCCGAGATGGAGGCGACGCGGGCGTAGTCCTCCTCGGTGCTGACCGGGTGCGACACCGTCTGCAGGCGGTCGACCAGCGCGTTGACCGCGATGTCGATGCCCCGCTTGACCAGCACCGGGTTGCCACCGCGCTCGATGGCGCTCATGCCCTGCTTGACGATGGCCTGGGCGATGACGGTCGCGGTCGTGGTGCCGTCACCGACCGTGTCGTTGGTCTTGACCGCCGCTTCCTTGACCAGCTGGGCGCCCATGTTCTCGAAGGGGTCGCGCAGGTGGATCTCGCGGGCGATCGTGACGCCGTCGTTCGTGACCTCGGGCGAGCCCGTGATCTTCTCCAGGATGACGTTGCGGCCCTTCGGGCCGAGCGTGCTCTTGACGGCTTCGGCCAGCTGGTCGACGCCGGCCTGCAGCAGATGACGGCCCTCGGCGCCGAAGCGGAGTTCCTTGGCCATGGTGGGTCCTCCCGGAGAAAGAGTCGGTCCAGGTGCGCGGGTGTGGATCAACGTGCGCAGCCGTGCGCCGCGGAGGCGCGCTGCGCGGGTGGAGCGCACCGCCCGGGCCGTCGCCGGCCGTGGTGGGCCGGGGACGGGTCGTCGTCCCGGGCGGTGCGATCCGGGTGAGGAGCGGGTCCCTAGAGCGGCTTCAGGTCGAAGTCGATGTACTCGGCGGCGTCCTCGGGATTGGCGAACATGATCGTCTTGTCGTCGAGGTGGACCATCCGCCCGTAGTGGGTGGACATGTTCTCCTCGAACTGGGCGGCGTCGAACCAGCCCTCCTCCTGGCCGGCCTCCTCGTCCATCGCGACGTAGTCGAGCTCGAACTTGCCCCGGCCGTCGACGCGGATCATCGACGGCAGGTGCTGCACGGTCACGTTGTCCTGACGGTCCAGGACGGTCGCGATGACCGCGCCGATCTGGTTGTTCATCAGCGTGAAGCCGCACATGTTCGACGCGGTGCTGTCCTGCTTGAACGGACTGGTGCTCGTCACTGCTTCAGCTCCTCGGGGACGTCGAGACCGAGATCGCTGCAGATCCCGGCGAACCGGTTCTTGGCGCGGTCGAGGGAGTCCTCGAACGTCGGGGGCTTCGAGTCCGACTGGGACCACATCGGCTGCATGGTCCGGGCGGCCTCGAGCGCCTGCGGGACGTAGGTCCGCAGCCAGCCGCTCATCAGCGAGCGGTTGTGCTCGGCGAACTCGCGGTCCTGGGTGAGCGGCGCGAAGCAGGCGATCGACCAGCGCAGGTCGCGCTGGGCGTAGTCGTACTCGCCGGCACCCATGACCGTCGGGGTCACGTAGTCGCCGTTGGTGGCGGCGGACTGCATGACCAGGTTCGACCGGAACAGCTCACCGACCAGCGGCTCGAAGACGCAGTTGGCCGCGAAGACGGCCTCGCCCCAGTCGTCCTGGACCGCGGTGAGGGCCTCGGTGAACCTGCGGGCGCCCTGCCACTCCGGCGCGTTGTCCCACGCGTCGAGGTGGGCGGCGCCGTCGAACCCGTCGATCTCCTCGGAGAGCGTCAGGTTGTAGAGCGCGAGGTCCTGGGCGAAGCGGATCTTGCGGGTGGAGTTCGCCGCGAGCGCCGTGTTGTGCATGTTGGTCGGCGCGGACCGCTCGTTGGACGCGAAGACGTAGAGGCCGAGGATGTGCTCGATGTGCATCCAGGCGCCGACGTTGCGCTCGACGAACCGGATCCAGTTCGAGTTCCACAGCTCGAACGCCTTCGCGTTGCGGGCGTTCTCGATGTTCTGGGTGAGCTGCCGGACGACGTTCGCGTTGTACCGGTAGAGGCTCTGCTCCCACTCCTCGTTCGGGTCGCGGAACTCGTGCCAGCCGTGCGCCGGCCAGTTCTTCACGTGCATGCCGCCGGTGCCGATCCCGCGCTGCGGCTCGGGCTCGTCGACGCCCCAGGCCTTGAGCTTGGTCCAGTGCAGCGGGTAGCCGCCCTCGCCGTTGGCGAAGCCGTAGATCCAGCCCTGCGCGAGGTAGTGCCGCGGGTCCGGCTGGACCTCGACGGTGGTGTCCTCGTAGAGCGTCTGCTTGCGCTTGGCGGGCGCGTAGTAGTTGTAGCGGCGCGCGCTCGAGCTCGAGTCGGGGAACTCCCGCGCCCCGGCCTCCGCGTCGGTGAAGACGGGCTTGGGAACGCTGCGCTGCGAACCGGACGACGTGTCCTGCGTGGTGGGGGACTGAGTCATTGCTGTCCGTCCTCGCCTTCTTGCTCACCGGTCGTGGTGAACTTGTCGTAGAAGATGTTGGTCTCACTCACACCCAGCTGGGTCAGCGTCGCGATCGCCGCGTCGACCATCGGCGGGGGACCGCAGACGTAGGCATCCGCTCCCTTCAGATCGGATTCGTTCCGCCTGACCACCTCTGTGATCAGGCCGGTCTCGCCGGCCCAGTCCCCGCCGTCGCCGTCGACGTCGGACAGGGCGGGTACGTACCGGAAGCCGCCCAGCTGGGGCGCCAGTTCGGCGATCTCCTTCTCGAAGCAGAGATCGGCCGCGGTGCGCGCGCCGTAGTAGAAGGTGGCCCGTCGTTCGACGCCGCCCTCGGCCATCGCCCGCAGCAGGCCCAGTACCGGCGCCATGCCGGCGCCACCGCCGACGAAGACGATCGGCGAGCTGCGGTTCTGGCGGAGGGTGAAGGTGCCGAAGGGCGCCTCGACGTCGAGCCGGTCACCGGGAGCGGCCTTCTCGTCGAGCCAGGTCCCGAACAGCCCACCCGGGTAGACCTTGATGACGAACTCGTAGGTGCCGTCCCGGTTGGGGGTGTTGGCCATGGAGAACGAACGGCTCTCCCCGGTCCCGGGGCAGACGAGGTCCATGTACTGCCCGGGGAAGAACTTGATCTCCGACGGCTCGACCAGCTTGACGGTCAGGTGCCGCATGTCGTGGGTGACGGCCTCGACCGACACGACCTCGACCACGCCCTTGGTGAGGGGCAGGCCGGAGCGGATGATCTCCTCGTCGTAGTTGAGGAGCTCGATGACCAGGTCCTCGTAGGCGTGTGCCCGGCAGAGCAGGGTCGAGCCCTCCTCCTTCTCGTAGTCCGGGAGCGCGAAGGTCGAGTAGCTGTCGTACTCGATGTCCTCGCCCTCGAGCACGAAGGACTTGCAGGCCGAGCACTGGCCCTCCTTGCAGCCGTGCATGAGCTGGACGCCCTGCTCGGCCGCGGCGCGGAGGATGTTCTGGTCCTCGTCGACCTCGATCTCGATGCCGACGGGCTCGAACCGCACGACGTGTTTGTCGCCCACGAGCGCAGACCACCTCTCTTGGCGTGACGAAATAGCGTGAGAAAAAAGACCAATCGGACAGATGTGGGCAGGCGTCGCCCCGGGCCCCGCCCGGCGGACGGGAGTCCCGGGGTGGCCCGGCCGGGGAAGACGACCCCCCGGCCGGGCCGCGGGAAGAGGGACCCGTCATGGCGTGACGGGAACCCCTCCCCTCGCCTGACCCGCGCTCAGGCGTCGGTGGGCGCGGGCCTGCCTGCCGGCCCCTGGCGGTTGTAGTCCGCCACGAACGCCTCGCGCTCGGCGTCGCTCATCTCGTTGAGGATGACGTTGGGGCTGGCCAGGTGCGGCATGCGCCGCATGTGGTCCAGCGTCCACATCTTCTTCGGGTCGAGATCGAGGTGCGGCTGAGCGGTGAGGGTCTTGCCGTCGTCCCGGACGAAACCCATGTCCTGGATGACGTCGGCCCAGTTCCAGCCGTGGTAGAGCGTCTCCCACTCGCGGTGCCCCACGAGCTTGCCCATGTTCGGGGTCTCGCGACCCTGGTACACGGGCCGGAAGGCCTCGGCGTCGGTCCAGCGGCAGACCTCGTGGCAGTACGTGCGCCACTGGCCGTCCACCTTGTCGACGACCATGTCCTCGCGCACCAGACACGGGACCATGCAGGTCCAGCAGCGGTGCGGGTACACGTAGTCGACGTCCTCGGCCACGATGGCGTGGTGACCGTTCGGCTTGGCGAGGCGGTTGTAGTTCTCCCACCACTTGCCGTACCGGTCGTACCAGCCCGGGTACTTGTACTCGAACCACTCGAAGTCGGTGTCGGTCATGCCGTCGATGCGCCAGTAGTTGGCGCACCAGCCGGTGGCGAAGAACTGCGCGACCTCGTGGACGTAGCCCTTGTTCCAGATCTGGTTCCAGGACTCCTCGACCAGGTCGTGCGGTATCACCAGGCCGTACTTCTCGAGCGGCAGCAGGTAGCTGCGGTAGTAGTCGTCGTAGATCCAGCGGCGCCACATCTCCGCGTAGGACTCGCGGTCCTTGCGGCGGTCCTTCGTGCCGTACTCGATGAAGGTGCCGATGGCGGCGTCGACGACGCGGTGGTTGTTCCACCACGCATAGCGCAGGTCGCGCTCGAGCAGCTGGCGGTTGTCCTCGTCCGACAGCGCCATCAGGAGCGTGGCGTAGCCGTTGGAGATGTGCCGCGACTCGTCGGACTGCACCGAGTGGAACACCGTCGGCAGCAGGTAGTCGCCGTTGGCGGCCGCCTCCGCCGGCATCGCCACGAACAGGGTGTTCGTGAACGCGGTCTCCGCGACGATGGTCAGGTAGATCGACGCGGCGGTGATGGCGTCACCGGTGATGAACCCCTCCGCGAACTGGCGGCCGATCGTGCCGCAGTAGTCGCTCTGGAAGTTCCGCAGCGAGTTGTTGAAGCCCGCCGGGTCGATGTAGTTGTTCATGTACAGGCGCTTGAGGTTCTGCTGGATCGTGCTGTGCCGAACCTCGTCGATCATCTGGATCGCCTGGCCGTTGTGCAGCTCCGGGTTCGGAACCACGTGGAACAGCATCGGCATCGAGCGCGCCGCCGAGATCTCCGGCAACGGGATGATCGACAGGAAGAGCTTCTGCCACTCCAGCCAGCGCTCCTGCACCTGCCGGAACATGTTGCCGCGGATGGCACCGTCCTGGGCGCCGTAGACGCGGTGGTCCTTCTCCTCCTCCATCGGGAAGTACGAGCGCAGGACCTGCTTGAGCGGGTCCTTCTTCGCCGCCTTCTTGAAGGTGTAGTCGGTTCCGTACTTCATGTACGGCTCGTGGTACTGCGGCTCCCAGGAAAGCTCCTGGATCTTCTGGTGAGCCTTCGCCAAACTCTGCCGACTCACGTCGTCTCCTCACGGTGGTGGGTTGTGGTCGGATCAGCGGGCGAGCGCGGGTAGCCCGATGTCGTGGTCGAACGCGGAGGACGGACGACCCGGCGGCGTGGCTGGTTGCCACGCCCGGCGATGCCGTCTCTCCTCCGTGCTGCGAATCACACATCGTCGGGGAGGCATTCGAGGTCTCAATATGAGACTCTTCCGGCCCGTCACCTGTGGTGATCTTGCTCGCACGGCGCGTACCGTCGCCGTGACCACGGGATCCGGGCAGGTCACCGCTGCCGCACGCGGGTCTCCGATGGTCGTGTTCCGAGCTCGACACAGGCGAGGAGGCCGTGTGTGAGACCCCTGCCCGACGGCGCGCAGGGCGCCACCCGGGCGGGCCGGCCGACGCCGGTGGGCCCGCGACGCCCCGGGGACGGACGGGTGTGTCCCGCCACCGGCTCGGCGCCCACACCCGCCACCAGGACCACCACCAGCGCCACGGCCGAACGGATCGCGGCGGCCCGCGACGCGTTCCTGCACCACGAGCAGATGCGTGAGGACGCGGTCCGCCCACCGATCCTGGCGTCGTGGATCCGGTCACGGGACAGCGACGTGGCGCCCGACTCGATCGACCTGCCCGAGATCGGCCGCGAGACCGACAGCCCGCTGGTACGGGCGGCCACGCCGATCGTCTCCGAGCTGTGCGACCAGTTCGCCACCGAGCCGGCCAGCCTCATCCTCTGCGACGGCGACGGTGTCGTCCTCGACCGCCGGACCGGTGACTCCGCGCTGCGCCAGCATCTGGACCGGGTGTGGCTCGTCCCCGGCTTCTCCTACGCCGAGCAGCACGTCGGCACCAACGGCATCGGCACCGCGCTGGAGGGCAGGCGCCCGACCGAGGTGTTCGGGCACGAGCACTTCGTCGAGCACCTGGAGGACCTGGCCTGCGCCGGTGCCCCGATCCGGCACCCGGTGACCGGCAAGATCCTCGGCGTCGTCGACCTGACCTGCTGGCGGAGCGAGGCCAACGCGCTGATGGTCGCCACCGCCGCGACGACGGCCCGCCGCATCGAGGAGGCGTTGCTCGCAGCGTCCGGTCGGCACGAGCTGACGCTGCTGCACGACTACCTGACCGCGGTCCAGCGCGGGGGCGACTCCGCGGTGCTCGCCGTCGGCGACGACCTCGTGATGATGAACGACCGCGCCCGCGAGCTCATCGCACCCGGCGACCAGGTCCCGCTGCTCGCCGGGGCGACCGACGCGCTGCGGGCCGGACGCAACCGCCAGCTCGTCGTCGACCTGCCGAGCGGGGCGACCGCACGCGTGCAGTGCCGGCCGAGCTGGAACGAGGCGGGCTCGGCGGGCGGCATCCTGCAGGTGAGCCTGACCCACCGCGAGACCGTCGGCCACGGCTCCGCGACCCCGACGATCACCACCGCGCTGCCGACCGCCGTCGGCTCGGGGGCGCTGTGGACCAAGTGCGCCCAGGCGGTGGACCGGCACTTCCGCACCAACGAGTGGCTGGTGCTGCAGGGCGAGCACGGCTCCGGCCGGACCACGCTGGCCCGCGCCACCCACCACCTCCACTCCCCCGCCGGGCACGTCCGTGTGCTCGACGCCGGCGACGTGAGCCCGCGCTGGCTCGCCGAGGTGTCCGACGAGCTCGACGGCGGCGGCGGGACGCTGGTGCTGCGCGAGGTCGACCGGCTCCCCCCGGCCGCCGCGGCGGCGCTCGCCGACGTGCTCGAGCCGCACCGCGAGTCGACCGACCCGGAGCGGGCCTGGGTGATCGCGACCCGCGGCAGCTCCCGGACGACGGACTCGCCCGAGCTGGCGTCGCTGCTGGACTGCTTCCCGCGCACCATCGAGGTCCCGCCGCTGCGCCACCACGTGGAGGACGTCGCCGAGCTGGTGCCGTACCTGCTCGCCCGGCTGACCCGCGGCGCCGACCTGACCTGTGCGCCGGAGGCCCTGCGGGTGCTCATGCGGCACCGGTGGCCGGGCAACGTCGAGCAGCTCTACCAGGTGCTGCGCAAGGTCGTGAGCCGTCGCCGGACCGGGGTGATCCGGCTGGAGGACCTGCCGCCGGAGACGCGGGTGCTGGCCCGGCGGGTGCTGACCCCGCTCGAGTCGATCGAGTGCGACGCCATCGTCGACGCCCTGCTCGACGCCGACGGCAACAAGGCCGAGGCCGCGCGCCGGCTCGGGATGAGCCGGGCGACGATCTACCGCAAGATCCGCGGCTACGGCATCGCGACACCGGAGGTGGCGGGGGCCGCACGGTAGCGTCGGGCGGGTGACCGCCCGCCGCCGGCTCGTCCGGGCCCTGAGCTTCCCCGACGGCACCCCGGCGCCCCTGCTCGGGCTGATCGGCATCAGCAGCTCGCTGGTCGGGGTGTTCTTCGTGCCCCTCCTGCTGCCCGAGCCGACGCCGCTGTGGGTGCGGGCGGTGCTGTCCGCCCTGGTCGTGTTCGCGCTGATGGTGCTGACCGCGGCGCTGCTGCGCCGGGCCGTGGCGCGGGGCGGGCAGCGGCGCGACCCCTGACCGGGCCTCGCCGCGGGTCGGGTGTTGATCTACGGTGCGTGCGCATGGATGCGTGGCCGGACTCGGCGTTCCCGGCGGACCCCTACCCCGGGGCCCGGCCCGACGGGTCGTTCCTGCACGTCGACGGCCGGTCGCACCCGCTGACCGCCGACCCCGCGACGCCCTCCGGGTGGCGGGTCGACGGGGAGTGCCTGGACACGGCCCTGGCCCGGCACGGGGCCCCGCCGCTGGCCGGACGCGTCCCGCTGCTGGCCTACGGCTCGAACGCCTGCCCGTCGAAGATCTCCTGGATGCGCGGGGAGCGCGGGCTGACCGGTCCGGTCGTCGTGCTGCGGGTCCGGACCGAGGGGCCGGCCGCGGTGTGGTCGGCCGGGCGCCGGGTCGTCGACGACCAGCGCCCCGCGACGCTCGCAGCCGTGCCCGGCGTGACCGAGGAGCACGCGGTCTGGCTGGCGGCCCCGGAGCAGTTCGCCGCGCTCGACACCGTCGAGGGCCGCGACGCCGACCCACCGCGCTACCGCCTGGCGCGGGTCGCGACCGGACGGGTCACGCTCGTCGACGCCGTCGGGGAGCTCGACCGGCCGTGGGCCTACCTCGCCCCGGAGGTCCCCACCGGCGACCCGCGCACCGACCGGCGCCCGCTGCACGTCGACGGGGCACCCGTCCGCTGCGCCGACCTCGACCAGGCCGGCGCCGTCGCGCTCACCGGTGCCCCCGGCCCGGACGGTCTGGACGCGTCGACCGTCGACGGTGTGCCGGTGCCGGAGCAGTGGCCGTCACGGGTGTTCGTCTACGGCACCCTCATGCCCGGCCGGCGGGCCTTCGGCATGCTGCGTGGGCACGCCTCCGACGTGCTGCCCCAGCCGGTGGTGCTGCCGACCGGCGGGGTCGCCGACACCGGCCTCGGATACCCCGCGCTGACCCTCGACACCGGCGACGGGGTACCCGGCTGGGTCGTCGAGCTCGCCGACCCGGTGACCGCGCTGGCCGCGCTCGACGCCTACGAGGGCCCGGAGTACACGCGGTCCCGGGTGGTCCTCGACGACGGCACCGTGTGCTGGGCCTGGGTGTGGACGGCCGCGCGGGACGGGCACGTACCGCTGCCGGAGGGGTGGCCGGTCCCCTGAGACGCCGACCGGGCCCGCCCCCGACGGGGACGGGCCCGGTGCGGACCGGTGGTACGGCTCAGGAGCCGGTCCTCGCGGCCTGCCGTGCGCGGTGCTCGGCGAGCCCCGGGACGTCCCGGCCGGCGATCGACACGCCCTTCGTCTCGATGACGAAGTAGAGCGCGATCATGCCGACCACGCAGGCGCCCATCATGTAGTAGGCCGGGAACAGGACGTCGCCGGTGCCCTCGATGGCCGCCTCGTTGATCAGCGGCGCGGTGCCGCCGAACGCCGCCGTCGCCACGTTGTAGGAGATCGCCATGCCGGCGAACCGGACGTGGGTCGGGAACATCGCCGGGAACGTCGCGGAGATCGTCCCGAGCTGCAGCAGGTAGATCAGCCCGAGCACGGTGAACCCGAGGATCGCCAGTGGCAGGCTCTGCGCCATCAGCATGTACATCGGGATCGCCAGCACGAAGATGCCGACCAGTGAGATCCACCAGCACGGTTTGCGGCCGATCCGGTCCGACAGCGCACCGGCGAACGGGATCAGCAGCATCATCACGACCTGGCCGACCACGGCGACGGTGTCGGCGCTCGCCGAGTCCATCGACAGCGTCGTCTGCAGGTAGGTCGGCATGTAGGTCAGCAGCGTGTAGTTGATGACGTTCAGCGCGATGACCAGGCCGAACAGCGCCAGGATCGGCTGCCAGTAGCGGACGATGAGGTCCTTGAGCGCACCGGTCGCGGCGGACTCGGACTCGCCGGCGGCCTCCAGGTCGCGGAACACCGGGGTGTCCTCGAGCTTGGTCCGGATGTAGAGACCGATCATCGCCAGCGGCAGGGCGATCATGAACGGGATGCGCCAGCCGTAGTCGAGCATCGCCTGCTCGCCGATCGCGGTCTCCAGACCGAAGACGACCAGCACCGCGAGCGTGAAGCCGGCCAGGGTGCCGAACTCCAGGAAGCTGCCCCAGAACCCGCGCTTGCGGTCCGGCGCGTACTCCGCCATGAACGTGGCGGCGCCGCCGTACTCACCGCCGGTCGAGAAGCCCTGGATGATCCGCAGCAGGAACAGCAGCGCCGGGGCGGCCCAGCCGATCGTCTCGTAGGACGGGATGACACCGATCAGGAACGTCGCGACACCCATCAGGATGATCGTCATCGACAGGACCTTCTGCCTGCCGATGCGGTCACCGAGCGGGCCCCACACGAAGCCGCCGAGCGGTCGCAGGACGAACGAGATCGCGAAGCCGAGCAGCGTTCCGAGGTAGCCCAGTTCGCCCGGGAAGAACGCGTTCGTCAGTTCGACGGTCAGGTAGGCGTAGATGCCGTAGTCGAACCATTCCGTCGCGTTTCCGATCGCCGACGCGGCGACCGCCCTCCGCAGTACGGAGGGCTCCACTTCGTTCTCGCCACTCTGCTGACCAGCACCTGTCGGAACCGATGACATTCGAGGACCCCCCACTCACGCAATGCGTAAACCGCTACCGGAAGCGCATTTCGTTACACGATCGACATATCCAGCACCATTGCGGTGTGCGGAGCTTACAGAGCGGAAAGAGGGGCTGCCACCCTCGCGCGGTGATCGATACCGGTGCGCGACACCCGCCCCGTGTAGCGTCGCCGGGGTGCTGGCGATCGACGGCCTCGCCAAGCGGTTCGGCCCCGCCACCGCCCTCGACGGGGTGAGCTTCACGGTCGGCGCGGGCGAGGTGTTCGGCTTCGTCGGCGGCAACGGGGCGGGCAAGACGACGACGATGCGGATCGTGCTCGGCGTCCTCGACGCCGACGACGGCGAGGTCAGCTGGAGGGGCGCCCCGCTCGGTCCCGCGGAACGCCGCCGGATCGGCTACCTGCCCGAGGAGCGCGGTCTGTACCCGCGGATGCGGGTCGCCGAGCAGCTCGTCTACCTGGCCCGGCTGCACGGGCTGTCCCGGTCGGCCGCGCTCGCCTCCACCGAGACCTGGACCGGCCGGGTCGGGCTCGCCGACCGCCGCGGCGACGAGGTGCAGAAGCTGTCGCTGGGCAACCAGCAGCGGGTGCAGCTGTGCGCCGCGCTGGTGCACGACCCCGACCTGCTGGTGCTCGACGAGCCGTTCTCCGGGCTGGACCCGGCGGCCGTCGACACCCTCGGGACGGTGCTGCGCGAGCGCGCCGCGGCCGGGGTGCCGGTGGTGTTCTCCTCCCACCAGCTGGAGCTGGTGGAGCGGCTCTGCGACCGGGTCGGCATCATCTCGGCGGGCCGGATGGTCGCGGTCGGGACGGTCGACGGCCTGCGCGCCGGAGCCCCCGACCGCTACGACGTCACCGGCCCGCCGCCCGGCTGGGCCGACGCCCTCGCCGGGGTGCGGGTCGTCGGGACCGAGGGCGACCGCACCCGCGTCGAGCTGGCGCCGGGCACCGACGACCAGGTGCTGCTCGCCGCGGCGCTGGCCGCCGGGCCGGTGCACGCGTTCGGGCCGTACCGGCCGCCGCTGACCGAGCTGTACCGCGACGCCGTGCGCGACCGCGCCGTCCCGGCGACCGACGGTGCCCGATGAGGGCGGTACTGCTCGTCGCGCGGCGGGAGATCACCACCCAGCTGCGGTCGCGGACGTTCGTCGTCGGGATCCTGCTCATGCTGCTGGTGTTCGGCGGCTACGGCGCGGTGATCGTGTTCGCCGGGTCGCAGAACTCGTCGTCGTCGCTGGTGCTCGACGGGCCGGCCCGCGAGCTGCGCGGCGAGCTGCAGGGCACCGCGGACCGGCTGGGCACCGCGCTGCGGCTGACCGAGGCCGGGAACCGGGACACCGCCGAGTCGATGGTCCGCACCGGCGAGGCCGACGCGATGCTCACCGGGGCGCCGGGGACCTACCAGCTCGTGGGCCTCGACGACGTCGCACCGGGGCTGCGGTCGCTGGTCGCCGACGTCGTCGAGCAGCAGGCGGTGCGCGAGTCGCTGTACGCCGCCGGCGCCGACCCCGAGCAGGTCAGCGCGCTGTCCGGGGTGGGGGTGCGCACCCTCGAACCGGTCGACACCGAGCTCGGGCAGCGGATCGGCACCGCGTTCGTGGTGACGTTCCTGCTGTTCTTCTCGGTCACCGCCTACGGCGCCGCCGTCGCGCAGGGGGTGGTCGAGGAGAAGGCCGGGCGCGTGGTCGAGCTGCTGCTCGCGACCATCCCGGCGCGGCAGCTGCTCGCGGGCAAGGTGCTCGGGCTCGGCCTGGTCGGGCTGCTGCAGCTGCTGATCCTCGGCGGGGTCGGCGCGACCGTCGCGGTGGGCACCGGCGCGGTGGCCGTCCCGGCACTGCTACTGCCGACGCTGGTGTCGGCGCTGGCCTGGTACCTGGTCGGGTTCTTCCTGTTCGCGACGCTCTACGCGGCGGCGGGGGCGCTGGTGTCCCGCCAGGAGGAGCTCCAGTCGGTGACCGCGCCGATCGCCGTCGTGCTGCTCGTGCCGTTCCTGCTCGCCGTCGCCGTGCTGCCCGTGGACCCGCGCAACCCCGTCACGACGGTGCTGTCGTTCGTGCCGTACCTGTCGCAGACGCTCATGCCGGCCCGCACCGCGCTGGGGGTCACCGCGTGGTGGGAGCCGGTCGTCGCGTTCGTACTGGCGCTGCTCGCACTGGCCGGGATGGTGGTGCTCGCGGCACGGGTCTACCGGAACTCGGTGCTGCGCACCGGGGCGCGGGTCCGCTGGCGGGACGCACTCAGGACCGGGCGGCCTTGACCTTCTCGTAGCGCTCCAACGCCTCCTGCCGCTCGGCCTTGTGGTCGACCATCGGCTCCGGGTAGCCCTCCGGGACGCCGTCGCGCAGCTTCCACGGCTGGTGCACGGCCTTGCCCTCGACGTGGGCGAGCTCGGGCACCCAGCGGCGCACGTAGTCCCCGTCGGGGTCGAACCGCTCGCCCTGGGTGATCGGGTTGAAGATCCGGAAGTACGGCGACGCGTCCGTCCCCGACCCGGCCGTCCACTGCCAGCCGTGCTGGTTGGACGCGAGGTCGCCGTCGACGAGCAGCGCCATGAAGTGCCGCGCGCCGCGCCACCACGGGATGTGCAGGTCCTTGACCAGGAACGACGCGACGATCATCCGCACCCGGTTGTGCATCCACGCCTCGCCGCGCAGCTGGCGCATGCCGGCGTCGACGATCGGGAAGCCCGTCCGACCCTCGCACCAGCGCTCGAAGTCGGCGTCGGCGGCCTTCCCGGTGCGCAGGGGCAGGTGGTCGAAGGCCGTGTCGTAGTTCCCCCGCGCGGAGTCCGGGCGCCGGTACAGCACGTCGGCGTAGAACTCCCGCCAGGCGATCTCGGTGCGGAAGGCCTTCACCGAGTCGCCCGTGCGCTCCGCCAGGTCCGCGAGCAGCGTGCGCGGGTGGACGCAGCCGTACTTCAGGTACGGCGACATGCCCGAGGTGCCGCGCTCGGCCGGCAGGTCGCGGGCGGACCCGTAGTCCTCGACGCCCTCGTCGAGGAAGTCCTCCCAGCGGGCCAGCGCCGCGGACTCCCCCGCCTCGGGCAGCTCGGCCTCGACCGCCCCGTCCTCGGGGATCGCGACGGCCCGCGGGCCACCGTCGGAGTCGGACGGGTCCATCCAGGTGCAGGTGCCGGCGTCGGTCTCGGCGGGGGCGCGCCAGCCGTGGTCGGCCCAGGCGCGGCTGAACGGGGTGAACACCTTGAACGGCCCGCCGGTGCCCTTCTCCACCCGGCCGGGTGCGACGGCGTAGGGCGAGCCGGTGCGGACGAGCTCGACACCGTCCTCGGCGAGCGCCTTCTCGACCTGCTCGTCGCGCTCGCGGCCGTAGGGACCGTAGTCCGCGGCGACGTGCACGGTCTGCGCGCCGACCGCCGTCGCGATCCGCGGGACGACGTCGGCCGGGTCGCCCTGCACGACGAGGAGCTTCCCGCCGAGTGCCTGGTCGAGCTCGCGCAGGCACCCGAAGAGGAAGTTCGCGCGGGCCGTACCGGAGGGGGTCAACAGGGCCGGATCCAGCACGAACAGCGCGAGCGCGCGGTCGGCGGCGTCGGCCGCGGCGAGGAACGTGGGCTGGTCGGCGACCCGGAGGTCGCGCCGGAACCAGACGACGGCAGTGCTGGGCGCCATGCCGGTCGACGCTAGCGGCGCCGCCCGCGGCCCGCCCGTCGGCGGACGCGCACGGCCCCGCCGGAGAGTCCGGCGGGGCCGTGCGTACGGAGCGGCGCAGCTACGGGGTCAGCGCTGGCCGACCGGGACGTAGAGGCGCTCGGCGGAACCGGTGTAGAGCTGGCGCGGGCGCCCGATCTTGTTCTGCGGGTCGTTCATCATCTCGCGCCAGTGCGCGATCCAGCCCGGGAGCCGGCCGAGCGCGAAGAGCACGGTGAACATCTTCACCGGGAAGCCCATCGCCCGGTAGATGACGCCGGTGTAGAAGTCGACGTTCGGGTAGAGCTTGCGCTCGACGAAGTAGTCGTCGGCCAGCGCCTTCTCCTCGAGCGTCATGGCGATGTCGAGCAGCGGGTCGTTGACGCCGAGCTTCTTGAGGATCGTCTCGGCCTGCTCCTTGACGATCTTCGCGCGGGGGTCGTAGTTCTTGTAGACCCGGTGCCCGAAGCCCATCAGCTTCGCGCCCTGCTCCTTGTTCTTGACCCGGTTCACGAAGTCGTCGACGTTGCCGCCCTCGACGTCCTTGATGCGGGTCAGCATCTCCAGGACCGCCTGGTTCGCGCCGCCGTGCAGCGGGCCGAACAGCGCGTTGATGCCGGCGGAGATGGAGGCGAACAGGTTCGCCTGGCTGGAGCCGACCAGCCGCACCGTCGACGTGGAGCAGTTCTGCTCGTGGTCGGCGTGCAGGATCAGCAGGGTGTCGAGCGCGCGGACCATGTCCGGGTCCAGCTCGTAGGGCTCGGCCGGGAACCCGAAGGTCATCCGCAGGAAGTTCTCGACGAGGCCGAGGGAGTTGTCCGGGTACAGGAACGGCTGCCCGACGGACTTCTTGTAGGCGTAGGCGGCGATCGTGAAGACCTTCGCCATGAGCCGCAGGGTGGAGAGCTCGACGGCCTCCTGGTCGTGCGGGTCCAGCGAGTCCTGGTAGAAGGTCGACAGCGCGCTGACCGCCGACGACAGCACCGGCATCGGGTGCGCGTCCCGCGGGAAGCCCTCGAAGAAGCGCTTCAGGTCCTCGTGCAGCAGGGTGTGCCGGCTGATCCGGTTGGTGAAGGCGTCGAGCTGCTGCTGGTTCGGCAGCTCGCCGTAGATCAGCAGGTAGCTGACCTCGAGGAACGTGGAGTTCCCGGCCAGCTGGTCGATCGGGTATCCGCGGTAACGGAGGATGCCGGCGTCACCGTCGATGTAGGTGATCGCCGAGGAACAGGCCGCGGTGCTGGTGAAGCCCGGGTCGAAGGTGACCAGGCCGGTCTTGCCGAGCAGCTTGCTGACGTCGACGGCCTGCGACCCCTCCGTCGGGGTGTGCACCGCGGTCTCGAACTCGCCGCCCGAGTACCGGAGTACGGCGGTGTCGGACTTGGCGGCGGTCTCGTCGGACATGTGGAGGTTCCCTCTCACAGCGGGGATCAATCGGGTCTCTGACACACGCTAGCCCGCCGGGCGGAATCCGCAGAACGCGGCGACGATTCTCACGCTCCACCTCCGGGCGCGCGATACCGGAGGAACTCCGGGAACCGCCACACGCACAGCAGCACGCCGACGATCACGGCGGCGCCGCCGAGCGTCGCGGTGATGCCGGGCCCGATCAGCGACGCCGCCGAGCCGTGCCACATGTCGGCCAGCCGGGGCCCGCCCGCGACGACGACGATGAACACGCCCTGCATCCGGCCGCGCATCTCGTCGGTGGCGACGGTCTGCAGCATCGAGGACCGGTAGACCGAGCTGACCAGGTCACCCGCGCCGGCGACGGCCAGCGCGAGCACCGCGAGGAACAGCGACCCGGTCAGGCCGAACACCAGGATCCCGCCGCCCCACACGCACACCGCGACCACGACCGCGACGCCCTGGCGCTGCACCTTCTGCAGCCAGCCCGACAGCACGCCGCCGGCCACCATCCCGATCGGGATCGCGGCGAACAGCAGGCCCTGCTGGATGCCGCCGTCGGCCGACCCGCCGAAGGTGTCCACCGCCATCTGCGGGAACAGCACCCGGGGCATGCCCAGGCCCATCGCGATCACGTCGACCAGGAACGAGACGAGCAGGATGCGCTGCGTCCCGACGTAGCGGAAGCCGTCGACGACCGAGCGCAGCCCCACCTTCGGGCGGGCGCCGTCCGCCCGTTGCGCGGAGCTGGGCAGCGCGGGCAGCCGCCAGGTCGCCCACAGCGTCGCCAGCAGGAAGATCGCGTCGATCAGGTACAGCGTCGACAGCCCGATGAACGGGATCAGTACCCCGGCCAGCAGCGGCCCGAGCACCGCGCCGACCTGCACGACGGTCATGTTCAGCGCGTTCGCCGCGGGCAGCTGCTCGGCCGGCAGCAGCCGCGGGATGACCGCGCTGCGGGTGGGCTGGTTCATCGCGAGCATCGCCGACTGGAACGCGAACAGCACCAGCACGACCCACACGTTGCCGGCGCCGCTGGCCGACACCACCCACAGCGCCAGCGAGCTCAGCGCGATGCCCGAACCGGTGAAGAGCAGCATCACCCGCCGGTCCACCGCGTCGGCGACCGCGCCGCCCCACAACCCGAACACCACCAGCGGGACCAGGCCGAACAGCCCGGTGAGGCCGACGTAGGCCGAGGAGCCGGTCAGCTGGAAGATCTGGATCGGCACGGCGACGACCGACAGCTGGGCACCGATCACCGTCACGATCCCGGCCACCCACAGCCTCCGGTAGGCGGGCGTGCGCAGCGGGGTGGTGTCGGCGAAGGTCGACCGCAGCAGGCCGGTGACCCGGCCGGCGCGGGTCCGGGTGGTCGGGCCGTCACCCGTTGCGGACGGGACCGGCCGGGTCGGGGAGTCCCGTTCCGCGCCGGGCACCGGTCGGGTCGGCCCGTCCCCCGGATCGTTGCGACTGCTCACGAGGTCAAGGTGTACACGGGCCCCCCGACGGTGCGCCTCCGGGTTCCCTCCTAGGGGGCGAGCCTGCGGACCGACCAGGCGTCGTCGCGGCCGGCCTCGAAACGCAGCCGGTCGTGCATGCGGTCGGTGCGGCCCTGCCAGAACTCGACCTGCCACGGCACGATCCGCCAGCCGCCCCAGTGCGGCGGCCGCGGGATGTCGGTGACGCCGTCGAACCGGCGGGTCACCCCGGCCAGCGCCTGGTCGAGGACGGTGCGCCCGGCGACGATCGTCGACTGCGCCGACGCCCACGCCCCCAGCTGCGACCCGCGCGGGCGCAACGCCCAGTAGGCGTCGGACTGGGCGTTGGAGCAGCGCTCCACCCGGCCGGAGAGCTGCACCTGCCGCTGGAGGTCGTACCAGGGGAAGGTCACCGAGGCGACGCGCGTGCGGTTCAGGTCGTGGCTCTTGGCCGAGGTGTAGTTCGTGTAGAAGACGATCCCGCCGGCGTCGAGGCCCTTGCACAGCACGGTGCGCGACGACGGCAGCCCGTCCGGGTCCGAGGTCGCCAGCACCATCGCGTTCGGCTCGGTCAGCCCGGCCTCACGGGCCTGCTCCAGCCACGCGGTGAGCTGTTCGTGCCAGTTCGGGGCCAGGTCGTCGACGTCGAGCGGGCGGCTCGAGTAGTCCGTCCGCATCCTCTCGAGGGCGGGCGCGTCGGTCATCGGTTCCCCTTCCGAGCAGGTGCTGCGCCCCTGACCGTAAGGGGGACGGCCCCGCGTGTGCACCCGCCGTTCGGTGCGCCCGACCCGGTCGTTCACGCACGGGTGTCCTGTTCGTGATCGACGCCACCGGCCGGTCACGTTGCCCCGGCAACTCGATCGGAGCAGGGTGACGACGTCCACCAGAGCCGAAGGAGACCCGGTGACCGAGACGCTCGCGCACGAGGTGCCCCCGCCCCCGCCCGGCTTCACGTCCGGTCTGGAGGGCCACGTCGCGTTCCGTACCGAGATCGCCGAACCGGACAAGGACGGTGGGTCGCTGCGCTACCGCGGCGTCGACCTGGAGGACCTCGCCGGCACGGTGACCTTCGGCGACGTCTGGGCGCTGCTGGTCGACGGCCGGTTCGGGCAGAGCCTGCCGCCGGCGGAGCCGTTCCCGATCCCGGTGCACACCGGTGACGTCCGCGTCGACGTGCAGGCGGCGCTGGCCATGCTCGCCCCGTACTGGGGCTACCGCCCGCTGCTCGACATCGACGACACCGAGGCCCGCGACAACCTGGCCCGCGCCTCGGTGATGGCGCTGTCCTACGTCGCGCAGTCCGCGCGCGGGATCGGCGTCGCCGCGGTGCCGCAGTCGCGCATCGACGAGTGCTCGACGATCACCGAGCGCTTCATGACCCGCTGGCGCGGCGAACCCGACCCGCGCCACGTCGCCGCCGTCGACGCCTACTGGGTGTCCGCCGCCGAGCACGGCATGAACGCCTCCACCTTCACCGCCCGGGTCATCGCCTCCACCGGCGCCGACGCGGCCGCGTCGCTGTCCGGCGCGATCGGCGCCATGTCCGGCCCGCTGCACGGCGGCGCCCCGGCCCGGGTGCTCCCGATGATCGACGAGGTCGAGCGCACCGGCGACGCCGAGGCGCTGGTCACGGGACTGCTGGACCGCAAGGAGAAGCTCATGGGCTTCGGGCACCGGGTCTACCGGGCCGAGGACCCGCGGGCCCGCGTGCTGCGCCGCACCTGCCAGGAGCTGAACGCCCCGCGCTACGAGGTGGCCGCCGAGCTGGAGCGGACCGCGCTCGCCGTGCTGCGCGAGCGGCGTCCGGACCGGCCGATCGAGACCAACGTCGAGTTCTGGGCTGCGGTGATCCTCGACTTCGCCGAGGTCCCGCCGCACATGATGCCCGCGATGTTCACCTCGGCCCGGACCGCGGGCTGGTCGGCGCACGTCATGGAGCAGAAGCGCGAGGCCAAGCTCGTGCGTCCGAGCGCGCAGTACATCGGCCCGGGGCCGCGCAAGCCCCAGGACGTCGAGGGCTGGGACACCGTCGTCGGACGCTGAGCGTCCCCTGGCCGGGGTCCGTCCCCGGCCTCCCGCCACGAGCGGGAGCGGGGCGGGCGAGAACTCCGCGCACGAGGGCGGCTGAGGTCCGGACGTCGGTCGCCTCATCCGACGGTGAGCGTGCCCTCGACCAGGAAGGTGTCGTCGAGAAGCCGGTGCGTGCCGGGAGGCGCGTCAAAGGTGATCCGGGCGGTGCTACCGGGCGCGACGCGCTCGCTCACCCCGAGGTCGGGCACGACGAAGGTGAGCCCCACCAGGGGGTCGGTGTTGGTCACCGCGACGGTCACCGGCCCCGGGCCGGCAGTGAGGCGGTCGGGGGCGAACCGACGTCCGGCTTGGTCGGTGAGCAGGCCCCAGCCGTCGCGCTCCCGGACGACCGAGAGGTCCCCGGGCTGCGCGGGGTCGTCGGCGATCGTCACGAACAGCACCGCGGCCGCGGCGGTCACCGCCACGAGGACGGCGGCGACGGCCGGGCGCAGCAGCGCGGGCCCGTGCCCGTCCGGGGAACGCACGACCGCGACCGCGACCGGGATCGCGAGCAGCGAGCCGATCCAGGTCGTGAGGCAGGTCAGGAAGGTGACCGGGTCGGCAGCGGGGGCGGCGACCGCGGCGAGGAAGAGTCCGGCATGGACGTTGTTGAGCAGTGAGAACAGCCCGATGACGACGGCGCCGGACCGGACCGCACGCCGTCTGCCGCGCAGCAGGAGCAGGCCGGTCAGCATCGCCAGGTCGACCAGGACCAGCGACGGGAACCCGACGAAGCGGCCCGCGGCCTGCAGCAGCACCGTGCCGGCCAGGGTCAGCCCGGCGCAGAACGCGAGCAACCGCGGCCAGGGCACGCCGGTCGCGGCGCGGGTGGTGGTGACGTCCATCGGGGTCTCCGTCCGTACGGGGTCGGTGTGTCGCACCGACCCCACGCGACCCGCGGTCCCGGCCGCATCGGACCGCGGTCCCGGTGCCGCCGGGACGCCCCCCGGGACCCCGCGTTCAGCCCGGCCGGTCACGCCCGAGACCGGCCTGACGGGCCCGGGCCCCGGCCTCGGCCCGGTCGGCGACCTGCAGTTTCGCCAGCACGTTCGACACGTGGTTGCGGACGGTCTTGGGGCTCAGCACGAGCCGGTGCGCGATCGCGGCGTTCCCGGCGCCGTCGGCGAGCAGGGCGAGCACCTCGCGTTCCCGGTCGGACAGGTCGGGGAACGGTCGCACCGACGACGCGGCGGCCCCCGCGAAGAAGGCCGAGATCCGGCCCGCGACCCCCGAGCCGAAGAAGCCCTGTCCGGCGGCCGCGGCCCGCACCGCGGTGAGAATCTCCTCGGGCGGGGCCTCCTTCAGCAGGTAGCCGCGGGCTCCCGAGCGCAGCGCCGCGAACACGCTGTCGTCGGTGCCGCTCATGCTGAGCACGACGACGGCCGTCCTGCTCCCGGCCGCGACCAGCCGCCGGGTCGCCTCCAGACCGCCGATGCCGGGCATCGTGAGATCCATCAGCACGACGTCGGGATCGGTGTGCACGACCAGCTCGAGCGCCTGCTCACCGGACTCGCCCTCCCCCACCACCGCGACGCCCGCGCCCGCGGCGAGCACCGCCCGGACCCCCGTACGGAACGTCGGGTGGTCGTCGACCACGACCACGGTGACGTCGTTCATCGCCCGACCGGCAGGGTCGCGCGCACCAGCGTCCCGCCGGCCGACCCGAGGCCGATCCGCAGCGTGCCGCCGAGTTCCTCGGCCCGCCGGCGCATGCTCGGCAGCCCGACGCCGGGGCGGGGGTCGGCCGCGATCCCGCAGCCGTCGTCCTCCACCTCGACGACGAGCGTCCCCGGGTCCGCCGACAGCCGCAGGGCACAGGTCCGGGCGCCCGCGTGCCGGGCCGCGTTCGTGAGCGCCTCGGTCGCGATCCGGTAGGCGGCCACCTCGACCGCCGGCGGCAGGGCGTCCGGGATGTCGGTGACGACGTCGCAGGCCAGCGCACCGGACGAGAACGTGCGGGCGCGGTCGCGCAGCGCCCCGGCCAGCCCGGCGGCGTCCAGCCCGGCGGGCCGCAGGTCGTCCACCACCCGGCGGATCTCGCCGACGACGCCGCGCAGCCGCGCCTCCAGGTCCCGCAGCACCGGCTCGTCCCCGGCGTGCGCGCCGAGCCGCAGCGCGATCCCGGCGAGCTCGGGCCCGACGCCGTCGTGCAGGTCCCGGTGCAGCCGCAGCCGCTCGGTCTCCCGGGCCGTCGCCAGCAGCTCCCGTTCCCGGCGCAGACCTGCGGTGACCCCGCTCATGTGCACCGCGAGCGCCACGCTGCCGAGCAGGGCGGTCGCCCCCACCGCGACCAGGACGTCCGCGAGCGGCTGCTCGGTGACCGGCGACAGGTGCGCGGCGACGAACGCGGCCTCCCCCGCGGCCAGCATCCCGAGCTGCCACCGGTCGTCGCCGTCGGCCTGGCGCCAGCGGACGACCGCCAGCACCGCCGCCGCCGGGACGAGCACCACGGCGGTCAGCCCGATCACCACTCCGGACACCGGCCCCAGCCAGGGCGCCCGCTCGACGCCGAGCGGGTTCGGCACCGCGGTGAACGCCCCGGCCGGTCCGGGCGTGAACGCACAGAGCACCGCGATCACCACCAGCGCCGCGGCGATCGGGACGGCGAGCCGGACGAGGCGGGCGCCGGCCCGGAAGACGACCGGGAGCAGCAGGACGGGGAGGAAGTACGGCACCCACGTCCAGGTCGCGAGCCACGCCGCCGCCGTCGCACCGGGCGCGCCGCCCACCTCGGCCGCCCACACGGCGTAGGACCCGGCGGCGGCGCCGACGGCGATCGGCGCGGTGCCGAGCAGCACGAGCCCGGTCGCGCGGTCCCGTGCCACCAGGGCCGCGCCGACGGTGGGCCCGAGGACCGCGAGCCAGAGGTCGGCCAGGTGGAGGTCGGTGGTGTCGCGCAGGCCGCCCTCGGTGCGGGCGTGCAGCACGAGGGCGACCACGCCCAGGGCGAGCGAACACACCGCGACCGGCCAGGCGACCACGGAGGCGGGGACGGCGCGCGGACGGATCCGGAGCACCCGCCGAGGATCGCAGCCGGGACGTCCCGATGGCCAGGGACGGACGCCCCGGCCGACCGGGGACGCCAGGGGTGTCAGGCGGCCGGGACGGTCCGGGTCCGCCGGATCGCCAGCGACAGCCCGGCCGCGACGACGCAGAGGACGGCGCCGCCGTACCAGGCCATGTCGTAGCTGCCCAGCGCGTCGCGGACCAGCCCCGCGACGAGTGCGGCGAACGCCGCCCCGATCTGGTGCGAGGCGAAGATCCAGCCGAACACCACCGCCGAGCGGGCGCCGAACGCCTCGCGGGCCAGCGCCATCGTCGGCGGGACGGTCGCGACCCAGTCCAGGCCGTAGAACACGACGAACGCGAGCATGCTGGCGCCCGGGTCGGTCCCGAACAGCGGCGGGAGCAGGAACAGCGACAGCCCGCGCAGCGCGTAGTAGGCGCCCAGCAGGAGCCGCGGGTCGACCCGGTCGGTCAGCCAGCCGGAGCAGATCGTCCCGAGCAGGTCGAAGATGCCGACCAGGGCGAGCAGGGAGGCCGCCGTCGTCGCGGGCATGCCGTGGTCGTGCGCGGCCGGGACGAAGTGGGACTGGACCAGCCCGGCCGTCGTCGCGCCGCAGATGAAGAACCCGCCGACGAGCAGCCAGAACGTGCCGGTGCGCGAGGCGTCGGCCAGCGCCCGCACCGCCAGCCGCGCGGCACCCGTGCGCTGCGGCGCGACGACGTCGGCCTCCGTACCGCCGTAGGGCAGGACCCCGGCGTCGGCGGGGCGGTCCTTCAGGAACAGCAGCACGACCGGCACCACGGCCAGCGCCGCGCCCGCGGTGATCAGCGCCGCCGGCCGCCACCCGCCCGACTCGACGACGGCCGCGACCAGGGGCAGGAACACCAGCTGCCCGGTGGCGGTGGCGGCGGTGAGGACCCCGGAGACCAGGCCGCGGCGGGCGACGAACCAGCGGTTCACCATGGTCGCGACCAGCGCCATCGCCATCGACCCGGTGCCCAGCCCGACCACGACGCCCCACAGCAGCACCAGCTGCCAGACCGCCGTCATGAACACGGTCGTGCCCGCGCCGACCGCCACCATGACCAGTGCGGTCGCGACCACACGGCGCACGCCGAAGCGCTCCATCAGCGCCGCCGCGAACGGCGCGGTCACCCCGAACAGGGCGAGGTTCACCGCGAGCGCGGAGGAGATGGGCCCGATGCCCCAGCCGAACTCGGTGTGCAGGGGTTCGACCAGCACCCCGGGCGTGGACCGGAACCCGGCCGCGCCGAGCAGCGCGAGGAACGTCGCGGCCGCGGCCCACCAGGCCGGGTGCACCCGGCGTCGTCGCGTGGCCGGTGTCGTCGGCGCCGTCGTCATGGGCTCATCGTGCGGGGTCCCTGCGCCGCGCAACAGTGGCCGTCGAGACGATATGTGCAAGAATTCGGCCATGCACCGGGTGGGGGTCCTCGCCGTCGACGGGGTGATCGCGTTCGAGCTGGCGATCCCCGAGCGGATCCTGGGCACCACGACCACCCCCGACGGCACCCCCCTCTACGACGTGCGGGTCGCCTCGGTCGACGGCGGCCCGGTCCGCACGAGCGCCGGTTACCGGGTGCTGCCCGAACACGGGCTCGACGCCCTGGAGCGCGCCGGGACGCTGGTCGTCCCGGCGATCCGGGGCTCCGGCGTCGGCGACGACGACGCGGCACTCGCGGTGGTGCGCCGGGCCGTGGCGCGCGGGGCGCGCGTCGTCGGGATCTGCACCGGCGCCTTCACCCTCGCCGCCGCCGGGGTGCTCGACGGCCGTCGCGCCACCACGCACTGGGCCCACGCCGGGCGCCTGCGCCGGATGTTCCCGCAGGTCGAAGTGAATCCGGACGTGCTGTTCGTCGACGACGGCGACATCCTCACCTCGGCGGGCGTCGCCGCGGGCATCGACCTCTGCCTGCACCTGGTGCGCCGCGACCACGGCGCCGGGACCGCCGCGGCGACGGCCCGGCGCAACGTCGTCGCGCCGTGGCGGGAGGGCGGGCAGGCGCAGTTCGTGGAGTCCCACGTCCCCGACCCCGGCGGCGGCCCCGACACCCGCGCCGTGCGCGAGTGGGCGTTGCAGCACCTCGACCGGCCGCTCGGCATCGAGGATCTGGCGGAACGGGCGTCGATGAGCGTGCGGACCTTCACCCGCCGCTTCCGCGCCGAGACCGGCACCAGCCCGGGGCGCTGGCTGTCCGCGCGCCGCCTCGACCTCGTGCGACGCCTGCTGGAGACCACCGACCTCCCCGTCGAGCAGGTCGCGGCCCGCTCCGGCTTCGGCACCACCGCCGCGCTGCGCCAGCGGCTGCACGCCGACATCGGGATGGCCCCGCTCGCCTACCGGCGCTCGCACCGCGCCCCCGCCGTCACCCGGTGACGCCGGCGGGTGGCGCGCAGCACTCGTCGCACGTCACACCGGTCCGGCTGCGACACTGGTGCGGTGACCTCCCCTGCCGATCTGAAGATCCCCGGCGATCTCCTTCCGCAGGACGGCCGCTTCGGATGCGGTCCGTCCAAGGTGCGCCCCGAGCAGCTGTCCGCCCTCGCCGCGACCGGCGACTCCCTGATGGGCACCTCGCACCGGCAGAAGCCGGTGAAGGAGCTCGTCGGACGGGTGCGGTCCGGGCTGGCCGAGCTGTTCTCACTGCCCGACGGCTACGAAGTCGTCCTCGGAAACGGTGGCTCCACCGCGTTCTGGGACGCGGCCGCGTTCGGCCTGGTCCGTGAGCGCTCGCTGCACCTGACCTACGGCGAGTTCTCCCAGAAGTTCGCCGACACCACCACCGGCGCGCCGTTCCTGGCCGACCCCGTCGTCGTCAAGGCCGACCCGGGCAGCGCGCCGGAGCCGGTGGGCGACCCGTCGGTCGACGTCATCGCGTGGGCGCACAACGAGACCTCGACCGGCGTCGCGGTGCCGGTCGTCCGGCCCGCGGGCACCACCGACGACCAGCTCGTGCTGATCGACGCGACCTCCGGCGCCGGCGGGCTGCCGGTCGACATCACCCAGTCCGACGTCTACTACTTCGCCCCGCAGAAGGGCTTCGCCTCCGACGGCGGCCTGTTCCTCGCGATCATGAGCCCGAAGGCCCTGGAGCGGGTCGCCGAGCTGGCCGCGTCGGACCGCTGGATCCCGCCGTTCCTGTCGCTGGCCACCGCCGTCGACAACTCCGGCAAGGACCAGACCTACAACACGCCGTCGCTGGCGACGCTGTTCCTGCTCGAGGACCAGGTCCGCTGGATGAACGCGCTGGGCGGGCTCGACGGCTGCGTCGCGCGCACCCGCGATTCCTCCGACCGGCTCTACACCTGGGCCGACAAGAGCAGCTTCGCGACGCCGTTCGTCACCGACCCGGCGCACCGGAGCCTGGTCGTCGGCACGATCGACTTCGACGACGCCGTCGACGCCGCCGCGGTGGCGACGGCGCTGCGCGCGAACGGGATCGTGGACACCGAGCCGTACCGGAAGCTGGGCCGCAACCAGCTGCGGATCGGGATGTTCCCGGCCGTGGAGCCGTCGGACGTCTCGGCGCTGACCGCCTGCGTCGACTGGGTCGTGGAGCGACTGGGTTCCTGACACCCGCTCGTCGACGACGCACGGCGGCCGTCCCCGCTCGGGGGCGGCCGCCGTCGTGTGTGAGGGGTTGCGTCGCCGCGCGGCGTCGTTGCGTGATCGATAGCAACTCGTTGTAGTCACATCCGCATCACTTGCCCCAGTTTCCTCATGAGTCACATACTGTGCGACGCTGCGCACGGTGAGTGAGAACGGCTCGGCGGTCCCCCGGGCGAGTAGGTGTTGTCGACCAGGCAGAACTCGCCCGGCGCGCCTCACCCGGCACGGACCCCTCGCCATCTACCGTCACCCGGACGGGGACGACAGCAGGAGGTCAGGTCGATGCGCGCGTTGCGGGTCGTGGGGGTGACCGGGGACGGCTCGGTCGTCCTCGAGGACCCGGGGCGTCGCGAGCGCTACACGGTGCCGGCCGACGAGCAGCTGCGGGCCGCGGCACGGGGTGATGTGACCCGGCTCGGCCAGATCGCGATCGAGTTGGAGAGCCAGTTGCGCCCACGGGAGATCCAGGCCCGCATCCGGGGTGGCGCGTCGGTCGACGAGGTCGCCGCCGCGGCCGGCGTCCCGACCCAGAAGATCGAACGCTTCGCCTACCCCGTCCTGCTCGAACGGTCGCGGACCGCCGAGCTGGCCCAGGGTGCCCACCCGCAGCGCGCCGACGGGCCCGACTCGCGCACGCTCGGTGAGACCGTCGCGCACACCTTCGGCCTGCGCGGACAGGACTACGGCGGGGCCGGCTGGGACTCCTGGAAGGGTGAGGACGGCAAGTGGGTCGTCGTCCTGACCTGGCAGACCGGCCGCTCGGACAACGCCGCGCACTGGGCGTTCCAGCCCGGCGCGCACGGCGGCACCGTCGTCGCGCTGGACGAGCACGCCTCCGACCTCGTCGAGGGTCTGCCCGCACGTCCGCTGCGCCCGCTCGGCGCGGTGGTCGACATGGCCCGCGACGAGGACCACACGCCTCAGGCGCCGACGACCGCCGCTCCGGCGCGCGCCGTCGCGGCCGCCGGGGGGCAGCAGCCCGAGGCCTGGGCCGGGCGCGGGATCGCGCCCGAGCAGCGCCGGGCGAGCCCACCGCCGCCCCGGACCCGCGTCGAGACCCCCGGCCGCACCGTGGGCACCCGCCCGGACGACACCCGGGCCCCGGCCGCCGCGGCGCCCGTGGTCCCGAAGCGCGTCGAGCAGGTCGGGGACACCGACGACACCGGGTCGTCCGCCGTGGCCGACACCGCGCAGACCGACGCCGGGCAGACCGACGCCGGGCAGAGCAGCTCCGCGACGACCGACTCCGCGCAGAGCAGCTCCGCGACGACCGACTCCGCGGACACTGACGGCGCGGCTGCCTCGACCGCCACGGCGAACCTCCCCGGTGCCGACACGACCGCGACGGCCGGCACGGGGACGGGCACGACCGGCGCAGGCCCGACCGGCACCTCGCCGACCGGCACCTCCTCGAGCGGCGTCTCCGAGGTATCGGGCGTTGCGGGCCCGACCCGCTCGGACGCGCCGGCCACGGGCTCGACCGGCCGGGAGTCGACCGGCTCGGACGCGGCCGCCGCGGCCCCGGGCGCCCCGGTGTCGGCAGGCACCGGCTCCACCGGCCCGAACGGGACCGGCACGAACACGGCCGCCACGAACACGGCCGGCTCGGACGCCGCGGACTCGACCCTCCCGCCCCCGGCCGCCACGGCCGCGGGCGTTGCCACGGCGACCGGTGCACGTACGTCCGCCACGGACTCCGGGTCGGCGGGCGACGCGACGAGCCCGGCCGTGTCGTCGGCGACGACCTCGTCGGAAGCGGCCTCCGCGCCGGCCACCGCCACACCGGCCCCTACGGACCCGACCACCCCGGACTCGGGCACGGCGGACTCGGGCACGGCGGCGCAGGACCGCGCGACCACCGCGCCGACCACCGCGGCGTCCGCGGGCACTGTCGCGGGATCCACGAGCACTCCCGCCGACCACGGCGAGGCCTCCCCCACCGCATCGGGCGACGCCCCCGGCGAGCGGACCGACGCACCCACCGGGGCCGCCGCGACCACCACCGACGCGCCGGCCACGTCGTCGTCGAACGGCTCGGAGCAGGAGACGGACCCCGCTCCGGCACAGGACACCGAGAGCGCGGCCCCACGCCGCCCGTCCACGGCCGGATCGCGGCGGACGAAGAAGGGCAAGCCGGTCATGCCGTCGTGGGACGAGGTCCTGCTCGGCGTCCGCGGCCAGCGCTGACACGTTCCCGCACGGGTTCCGGTCTCCCACACCGGATCCGGTCCCGTGTGGGACCACGCCCGCGGTCAGCCTCCGCCGGTGACGGCGTGGAAGGCGACGGCGGCGGCCGTCGCGACGTTGAGCGAGTCCACGCCGCTCGCCATCGGGATCCGGACCCGGCGGTCGGCGGCGGCCAGGGCCTCGGCGGTGAGGCCGGGACCCTCCGCGCCCAGCAGCAGGGCGACCCTCCGGCCGCCCAGGCCCGCCGTGGCGAGGGGCTCGGCGTCGGCGGAGGGAGTGAGGGCGGCGACGGTGAACCCCGTCTCCCGCAGCCGCTCCAGCGCGGCGGGCCACGCGCCGTCGAGGGTCGTGAACGGGACCCGGAGCACGTGCCCCATCGAGACGCGGACGCTGCGCCGGTAGAGCGGGTCCGAGCAGCCGGGGCCGAGCAGGATCGCGTCGACACCGAGGGCGGCGGCATTGCGGAACAACGACCCCAGGTTCTCGTGGTCCCCCACCCCCTCGCAGACGGCCAGCGTGCGGGCGCGGGCCAGGACGGCGTCGAGGGACGGAGCAGCAGCCCGGTCGGCGACGGCGAGCACCCCCCGGTTCAGGTGGAACCCGACGGCTCGGGCCATGGTGTCGGCGTCGGTCGCGTAGGCGGGCACGTCGACGCCGGCGAGGTCGTCGGAGAGCTCGTCGAGGCGCCGCGGGACCCCCAGCAGGGAGCGCACCGGATACGGCGAGTCGAGCAGGCGGCGCACGACGACGACACCCTCCGCGATCACCAGCCCGCGCCCACCGGGCCGATCGGGGCGCCGATCGGCGGTCGTGAGGTCGCGGTAGTCGTCGATGCGGGGGTCATCGGGGTGCTCAACCGTGGTGAGTATGGCCACGACGTCCGATCGTCCCACGTCACTGACCGTTCGCCGCGCCCGGTCGCCCGGTCAGCCGGTACCGCCCGGTCCAGCGATATGACACGGTGTAGTGCCGCCTCCTTCGGCACGGTCCTCCGCCGTGCGAGTGAGAAGGCGCTCCCCGTTCGATGGAGGTCGGTTCGCGCATGGGTCAGGTGGTCGACCGGACGACGTTCAGCCGGCGCGACCGCCAGCGGTACCGGATCAAGGTGCAGCGCTGTCTGGACACTCTCGGTGACCTGCTCGGCAGCTACCCGTTCTCCGACACGGAGCCGATGACCGGCGTCGAGATCGAGTTCAACCTGGTGGATCCGGAGCTGGCGCCGTCGTTCAACGGGAGCGACGTGCTGGACACGATCAACTCGGGCGAGTGGCAGACCGAGCTCGGCCGTTGGAACCTCGAGCTCAACCTGCCGCCACGGCCCCTGCCCGGCGACCAGTGGCGCCAGCTGGAGCACGAACTGCTCGACCTGCTCGCGGGCGCCGGGGCGAAGGCCGGTGACCTGCGCACCCAGCTGGTCATGATCGGGATCCTGCCGACGCTGGACCCGGGCCACATGACCGGCGAGGCGATCTCCCCCGAGGACCGCTACGAGGCGCTCAACGACCAGATGCTCAACGCCCGGGGCGAGCCGATCCGGATCGACATCGCCGGTAGCTCGCCCGAGGAGCGGGTCAACGCCGACTTCGACACGATCATCCCCGAAGCGGCCTGCACGTCGATGCAGCTGCACCTGCAGGTGTCCCCCGCGAACTTCGGGCGCTACTGGAACGCCGCGCAGTGCCTGGCCGGTGTCCAGCTGGGGCTCGGTTCGAACTCGCCGTTCCTGCTCGGGTCGCAGCTGTGGTCGGAGACGCGGATCCCGCTGTTCGAGCAGTCCTGCGACGTGCGCACCCCCGAGTTCCACAACCAGGGGGTACGGCCGCGGGTCTGGTTCGGTGAGCGCTGGATCGACTCGGTGCTGGACCTGTTCTCCGAGAACGCCCGCTACTTCCCCGCGCTGATGCCGCTGACGTCCGACGTGGACCCGGCGGCCCAGATGCGCGACAAGGGCTTCCCGGACCTGCCCGAGCTGACCCTGCACAACGGCACGATCTGGCGCTGGAACCGGCCGATCTACGACAGTACGGGCGACACCCCGCACGTCCGGCTCGAGAACCGGGTGCTCCCCGCGGGGCCGACGACCGTCGACATGGTCGCCAACGCGCTGTTCTTCTACGGTCTGCTGCGCACCCTGGTCGAGGCCGACCAGCAGCTGTGGCGGTCGGTGTCGTTCGAGGCGGCGCGCGAGAACTTCCAGACGGCGGCCAAGCACGGCATGCACGCCCCCCTGTACTGGCCCGGCACCGGCTGGGTGCTCCCCGACGAGCTCGCCCTGCGCAAACTGCTCCCCCTGGCCCACGACGGACTCGCCCGCTGGGGCGTCTCCGGCGCGGTCTGCGACCGGTACCTGACAGTGCTGGAGCGGCGCTGCGTCACGCGTCAGACCGGGTCGTCGTGGCAGATCGACACCGTCGCCGCGCTGGAGGCGCGGGGCGCGGACCGGATGGGCGCGCTGCGCGGCATGCTCGAGCGCTACCTGGCGCACTCGGCCGCCAACCAGCCCGTCCACACCTGGGAGATCCCCGGCTGATCGGCTTCGCCATCGCGAAGCGTTCTGCGCGACCGGGCCCGCTCACCGCCCTCACGTTCCTACCGTCCCCCTCCGCACACCCGCCCCGGGTGCGCGTACGGGACGGAGGGACATGTCCATCCAGCACCACCACGACCGGCGTCGATGACCCGCACGACGACGATGTCCCCGTTCCGGCTGTTCGGCCGCACCGCCCGCGACGAGCGCCCCCTCGACGACGGCCCCGACCCCTGGCTCGACGACCCGGTCCCCGGCCCGGCTCCGCGCCCCGCCGCGCCCCGGGCCCGGGAGGCCGCCCCGGCCCCGTCGACCGGTGGGACGCCCGCGGCTCCGGTGGCGGAGGGCCCCGCGACCGCGTCGGCACGACCGGCGGCCTGGACACCGCGGAGGCCGCCGCAGGAGCCGGTCGCCGAGCCGGAGCCGGTCACCGATCCCTTCGGCTTCCCGCCGGTGCCGCCCCCTGCCGTCACCCCGGCCCTCGCCCCCGTCTCCGACGAGGTCGCCGCGGCCTGGGCGGCGTGGGCGCCTGCCGCGACGACGCGGGCCGACGGCACGCAGAGCAGCGCGGATCCCGGGGTGTCGCCGTCCGTACCCGACACCGCGGCCACTGCGCCCGGTTCGGCACCCGCTGCCCCGGGCTCGCCGGCACCGTCCGGTCGCGGCGGGCCGGCCGACCGGGCGTCCGGGTCACCCGCCCCGGGACTCGCGACCGCGGGTCCGGAACTCGCCGACCCCGGCGTCCCGGCCCCCGAGGCCGCACCGGGCACGGCGGTCCGGGCGCCCGGCCCGGATCCCCACCACCACGAGGCACGGCCCGCCGACGCCCCCGCCGGGACCGTCCCCTCGCCGCTCGTCGATCCCGCCGAGGCGTCCGCGCTGGCCGGGGCCTTCGCCGCGGACCTGCTGTCCTGGGACGAGGACGACGTCGCCCGCCGCGGCCGCGTCCTCGCCGCCCACCTGCCCACGGGCGCGGCCGACGGGCTGCTCGGCTGGACCGGGACCGGACGCCAGCGGGCCGACCTCGTGCTGCCGGGCCGCGTCCGCACCGACGGCGACCGCGCCGTCGTCGACGTCCGGGTGCGGGTCGTGCCCTACCGCCGCGTCGACGCCCGCGGGACGGCCGCGCCGGAACCCGAGCCCGACGACCCGATCGGGGCGCCCGCCGGAGCCCCGGCCCCGGCCGCGCGCGGCTGGCGCGGGCTGGCCGCGCGGTGGGTCCGGCTGGAGGTGGGCGTGGTCCTCACCGGCGACGGGCTCGTCGTCGACGCGGGGCCCGCGGCCGAACCGGCCCGGCGGCCGTCGCCGGTCGACCTCGCCCGGGGCGGTGCGCGGTGAACGGGCGGATCCCGGTCGTCGGGGGTCTGGCCGGCGGGGTCGGGACGACGACCGTCGCCCGGGCCCTGCACGGCCGTGACCTGGGGCGGGTGTGCGGGCCGGACCTGCTGTCCGACGTCGTCGTCACCCGGGACACCGCGGCCGGGCTGGCCGCCGCCGCCCGCGTCGCCCCGGCACCCGGGCCGGACGCTCCGGTCCTCGTCCTGCACCCCGGCACCGCCGACCCGGACGGCATCGACGCCGACGCCGCGGGTCCCGGGTGGGCGGCCGTCGTCGCGCTGCCCGCGGTGCCGGGCTGGGCACGCTCGGCCGACCCGTGGTCGGACGCGGCCGGGGTCCTCACCCGTCCCGGCCCTTCGGCCGCGGTCCGCCGCTACGCCGAGGCGATCGGACGGATCGTCGCCGCGCTGACGACGTCCGGCCGGCTCGACCGGCCGCTCACCCCGGCCGGCGTCGGTGGGCTGCGACCGATGCGCGGGGTGCTGGCCGTTCCGACCGGACCGGTCCGGTGACCCGTGCGAGCGCTGCTGATCGTGCCGGTAGTCGTCGCACTCCTGCTGGGGACGGCGGGACAGGTCCTGGCCGCACCGGCCGCGGAACCGGTCACCTCGGGCGTCGACGCGGCGCGGGTGCCGGAGGCGGCGCGGCCGCACCTCGACCTGGTCACGGACATGACCTCGCAGGGCTGCCCGGAGCTGCCGCCGGCCTGGGTGGTCGCCCAGGTGCAGGCCGAGTCGGGCTGGGACCCGGAGCTGCGCACCGACACCGCCGCCGGGCTGCTGCAGGTCTCGGAACGGACCTGGGTCGCGGCCGGGGGCGCACCGTGGCCGGACGCGGCGCTGACCGAGCCCGAGGGGCACCTGCGCGTCGTCGTGCCGTGGCTCTGCTCGACGCTGCGCGCCGCCGCCGGGTACCTGGCGACGACCCCGAAGGACGTGCCGGTGCTCGACGCGATGTTGGTCTGCCACATCGCGGGCTGCAGCCGGGTCACCGGTTCGGCGTCGGGGGTGCCGACGGGCGGGGAGGCGGACTGCTCGCAGGCGTGCGCGTCGGCGATCCGGCGCTACCTCGACGCGGTGCACGGCTTCGTCGCGGACTACTCCGGCACGACGACCGTCGACGACCGCGAGTCGTCCCCGCCACCGCCGCAGAAGGCCGCCCCGGCGAAGGACGCCGCGGCGGCACCGGCACCCGCCTGGACCGGCGGCGCGACGGGCTGCCACGAACCCGATCCGGTGCGCTCCGGCGGCTGCCTGACCGGCGCGACGAAGCACGGTCTCGACGCGGTCCGGGCGGTCTTCGGCCCGACCATCGAGACGGTCGGTTGCTGGGACGAGCACCTGCAGAACCCGCGGTCGGACCATCCGAAGGGCAGGGCCTGCGACGTGTTCACCGGGAAGGCCGGGGCGTTCGCGACGGGCGCCGACCTCGACGAGGGCTGGGCGATCGCACGCTGGCTGGAACGCAACGCGGCCCCGCTGAAGGTCCAGTACCTGATCTGGCAGGGCCGCTACTGGGACCCCTCGGTGCGCGGCGACGGCTCCGGCTGGGGCCGTCGCTACACCGGCGGCGGGGTCTACGACACCTCCGACGCGACCGGCGGCCACTACGACCATGTCCACATCAGCTTCGCGGAGTGACCCCGTGCGACGTTCCCTGCCGCTGCTCGTGCTCGCCGCGGTCCTCGCGGTGCCCCTGGCCCTGCTGGTGCCGGCGCTGCTGCCCGGACCGCCGTCGCAGGCCGTGCTGACCTCGGCCGACCGGGACGCCCTCGGCGATCCCGGTCCCGTCCGCGGGGCGGAGCCACCCGTGCCGGCGACACGGCCGTCGTCGCCCGGGGCGGTGGCACGCGCCTACCTGGTCGCCGCGCACGGCACCCGGGCCGGCGCGGCCGCGGGCACCACCCTCGACGGCACCCCGTACGCGCTGCCCGGCAGCCCGGCCGCGGCCGGAGCGCCCGTCCTCGACCCGCCGCCGCCCGGCGCGGGACGGACCGCCGAGGTCGAGGACCTCGACGAGGGCGCCACCGACTGGGCCCGCGGGCGCACCGGGCTCGTCGCGACCGTCCGCACGACGACGGCCGGGCCCGGCGCGGCCCCCGAGGTCCGGCGCTGGCGCACCCGCGTGGTCCTGCAGCTCGACGCGGCGGGCCACTGGCTGGTCACCGCCGACACCCCCATCACCACCGACACCCCCGACGTGGACGACTGACGTGACCGAACCTTGGAGTGGGCGATGACCGCCGACGAGCTGGAGCAGCTGCTCAAGTCCCTGCTGGCCAAGGGGGTCACGGTCGTCCTGCTGGCACTGGGGCCTGCCGGGGAGCTGGCCGGGGTGGAACCCGGGGGCCCCGCGACGCCGTCGGTGAGCTCGGGGCAGGACGCCGCCGGTGCGCCGCGTCCGGACCTGGAGCTGGGGGCAGACGGCGGGGTGTGCGTCGGGTCGGGCGGGTCCTCGGGGTCCGGGGACGGTACCGGCTCGGGCTCCGGCGGGTCCGGGTCGGGGAGCGGCTCCGGGTCGGGCTCCGACGGCTCCGGCGGCGTGGACCGCGAGCGCGACGGTGGGGACGGCAGCGACGGTTCCGGCGGCTCCGGGTCCGGCGGGTCCTCCGCCGCGTCCGGATCCGGCGATTCCGGCGGCTCCGGGTCCGGCGGGTCGGAGGACGGTCGTGACGGTGGGTCCGACGGGTCGGGGGACCCGGACGGCGAACGCCGGTCCGGTAGCTCGGACGGCTCCCGCGGCGAGAGCAGCTCGGACGACAGCGGTTCGGGGGGCAGCGGCTCGGGGGGCAGCGGCTTCGGGGGCAGCGGCTCCGACGACGGCGCCTCCGGCGACACCGGTTCGGGAAGCGGCGGCACCCCGTCGGGAAGCGGCTCGTCCGGCAGCGCCACCGCCTCCGGCGCTCCCGACGAGTCCGGTGCCACCGCCTACGGCACCAGCGACGACGCCGCCGCCGGCCTCCTCACCGGCGGCACCGGCACCGGCGACCGGACCACCCCCGCGCCCTGCCCCACCGGCTCGGGCGGCGCGGCCGCGCCCGCACCCGCCACCGGGAGCGCCCCGACGGCGGACGGTGCGACGGCGGGCGAGGGCACCACCGCGGCGGCGACGCTGGGCTGGGGACAGCCGGTCCGCGCCGACGAGTTCGACAACGGCACCGACGGCTGGAGCATCTACGACGGCGCCGGGCACGCGGGCAACGGCCGTCGCACCCCGGACGCGGCCGCGGTGGCGGACGGCGTCCTGACGATCACCGGGGACGGCCAGGGCAACACCGCGGGCATGGCGTGGAAGGAGGGCTCCCAGCAGTACGGCCGCTGGGAGGGCCGGGTGCGCGCGCCGGTCGGGGACCCGTCGTACAACGCCCTGCTGCTGCTCTGGCCCACCGCGGAGAACTGGCCCGAGGGCGGCGAGCTCGACTTCATGGAGATGATGGACCCCGAGCGGCAGAAGACCAACGCGTTCTTCCACTACGGCGCGGACAACTCCCAGGTCGAGGGCTCGGTCGAGGTCGACGCGACGCAGTGGCACAACTGGGCCCTGGAGTGGACGCCGGACCGGATCACCGCCTACGTCGACGGCGAGGAGTGGTTCGAGACCACCGAGCAGAAGGTGCAGCCGCCGGGGCCGATGCACCTGTGCATCCAGCTCGACTGGTTCCCCCAGGGCGGGTCGGGGAAGGAGACGCAGATGCAGGTCGACTGGGTCCGCCAGTACACCCTCGACGGGGGCGCCGCCGGCGCCGGGACCGGGTCGGGTCAGGCGTCGAGCGGTTCATGATCACCGGTTGTGGGGCGCGGCGCTCGCTCAGCGGGCCGGATCCTCCACAACGGTCGATCTTCGGGCGCCGGGCCCCTCTCAGCTGCCCCACAGCCGTCCCCTCCTAGGCTGCCGACGACCCGCCGTCGACGATTGAGGAGGGGGTCGTGCCGGAACAGACGGAGCAGGAGCCCGAGCACGACCCCGAGGCCCCCTCGCGACGCCGCTGGCCCGCCGTCGTCGGGCTCGTGGCGGGTCTGGCCGTCCTGGCCGGGGTCGTCACGGTCGCCGTGGACCCGACCCTGCTGACCGGCTCGTCCGGCCCGACGCCCGCACCGGCGGCGCCGCCGGGACCGGGCGGGATGCACGACCAGGAACGCCCGACCGAGGTCGGCGAGCTCGACCCCGCGTCCCGCTCGGACACCGAGGCGGCGGTGCGCAACGGCTGGCGCCTCACCGACCACGACGAGTTCGACGGCACCGCGCTCGACCGCACGCGCTGGAGCCCGTACACCGGGGAGACCACCGGGGGCAACGGCCGGCACCGGGCCGAGAACATCTCGGTCCGCGACGGCGAGCTCGTCCTCACCAGCCGCGGGCGCACCTCCGCCGGCCTGGCCTGGCGCGGCGGACAGCAGTACGGCCGCTGGGAGATCCGGGCCAAGACCAACCCCGGCGTCGGCTACGGCGACGTCGCGCTGCTCTGGCCGGACGCCGAGGACTGGCCCGAGGGCGGCGAGCTCAACTTCATGGAGATCCCGAAGCCCGAGCGCGCCGAGACGCACACGATCGTCCACTACGGCGAGGACAACAGCCAGGTCGGCAAGACCGTCCGCGGCGACTTCACGCAGTGGCACACCTACGCCGTCGAGTGGCTGCCCGACCGGGTCGTGTTCTACATCGACGGCGCCGAGGTCTTCCGCACCACCGACCCGGAGCAGATCCCGCCGCGGTCGATGCACCTGGCGATGCAGCAGGACATCGGCCCCTACGGCGACGACTGGATCCCGGCGCCGGACGCGACCTCGCCCGAGACGCTGGACTTCCAGGTCGACTGGGTCCGCATCTACGCGCCCTGACCCGCTCGGCGGCGGGTCGGGTGTGACTGGGGAAAGAAGGAGGCCCCGGACCCTGTGGGGTCCGGGGCCTTCTCCTGTCCCGAACTGACGCGCCGCTCCCACCACGAAGCGACGAGATTGAGGTTAGCCTAACCTTCGTCGACTCGCAAGGGCGCGTTCTCAGCCGAGCAGCTCCCGCAACGGTCCCACGCCGAAGTAGCCCACGAACAGCACCGCCACGACCCACATCAGCGGGTGGACCTGCCGCGCGCGCCCGGTGGCCGCGGCGAGCGCGACGTAGCTGATGAAACCGGCGCCGATGCCGTTGGCGATCGAGTAGGTGAACGGCATGACGGTGATCGTCAGGAACACCGGGATCGCGGTGCGCAGGTCGTCGAGGGAGACCGAGGTGATCTGCCGGAACATCAGCGCTCCGACGACGACCAGCGCCGGGGCCGCGGCCTCCACCGGGACGATGGAGTACAGCGGCGTGAAGAACATCGCCAGCAGGAACAGGACACCGGTCAGGACGTTCGCCAGACCCGTCCGTGCGCCCTCGGCGATGCCGGCCGCGGACTCGACGAAGATCGTGTTCGACGACGCCGACCCCACACCACCGGCGACCGCACCCGCACCCTCGACGACCAGCGCCTTCCCGACGTTCGGGAGCTTGTCGTCGGAGTCGGTCAGGCCCGCCTGGCGGCCGAGGCCGGTGAGCGTGCCCATGGCGTCGAAGAAGTTCGCCAGCACGAGGGTGAAGACCAGCAGGACGACCGTGATGACGTCGAGCCGGGTGAACGCCCCGAGCGAGACCTGCCCGACCAGCGACAGGTCCGGCAGCCCCACGATCCGGTCCGGGATGGCGGGCACGGCCAGCGACCAGCCGCCGGGGTTGGTCGGGCCGCCCGGGCCGACCCGGACGATCGCCTCGACGACGATCGCGATGATCGTGTTCACCACGACGCCGATGAGGATGCCCGCACGGACACCGCGGGCGACGAGCACGCCGACGATGATCAACCCGACGACGAAGACGAACGTCGGCCATGAGGCGATGGAGCCGCCGGTGCCCAGCCCGACCGGGACCGTCGTGTTCGCCGCGTCGGGCAGCCGGCGCACGAAGCCGGAGTCGACCAGGCCGATCAGCGCGATGAACGCGCCGATGCCGACCGCGATCGCCGTCTTGAGCTCGGTGGGTACGGCGTTGAACACCGCCGTCCGGAAGCCGGTCAGGGCGAGGATCACGATGATGACGCCGTTGACGACCACCAGGCCCATCGCCTCGGGCCAGGTCATCAGCGGCGCGATGGTCACGGCCAGCAGGGTGTTGATCCCCAGGCCGGTGGCGATCGCGAACGGGTAGTTCGCGACGACGCCGAAGAGGATGGTCATCACGCCCGCGACCAGGGCGGTCACCGCGGCGACCTGCGCGACCGGGAGGATCCCGCCCAGCGCGTCGGCCTTGGCCGACGGGTCGCCCGGCGTGACGCTTCCGAGGATCAGCGGGTTCAGGACGATGATGTAGGCCATCGCCATGAACGTGACGAGACCCCCGCGCAGCTCGCGGGAGACGGTGGAGCCGCGCTCGGACACGCGGAACAGGCGCTCGATCACGGCGACACCCTAGACGCGGCGCAACGCTGCGGGTTCCGTCCGTGCACCGTTTAGGCTACGGCCCCGTGACGGCCCACGAGAGCGAGCGCGCGAGCGACCCACCGCCCCCGCCGCCGTTGCCGGCGCGCCTCTACGAGTCCCCGCCGGTGATCCTCGGCGGGATGCTGCTGTGGGCCGTCGGCGCGGGCGTCGCCGCCGTGTTCGCGATGGTCACCGGCTCCGGGTTCGATCCGGCGAACGGTGCCGGCGCCTGGTTCTGGACCTGCATCGCCGGGGTCGGGGTGGGCCTGTTCGGCGCCGCGGTGTTCTCGGCGCAGCGGGCCGCGGCCCGGCGCGGGGACCGGTCGGCGCAGCGCGGCGTCGAGCCGAGGTAGGTCATAGGCTCGGCGGCATGACAGCGAACGACCGTCCGACCGCCGTCGTCACCGGCGCCTCCTCCGGGATCGGCGCCGCCACCGCCCGCGCACTCGGTGCCGCGGGCTTCCACGTGGTGCTGGGAGCCCGCCGGGTGGAGCGCTGCGAGGAGATCGCGAAGGAGATCGACGGCACCGCGCTGACCCTCGACGTCACCGACCGGGAGTCCGTCCGCGCGTTCGCCGACGCCGTGCCCGAGGCGAAGCTGCTGGTCAACAACGCCGGCGGCGCGAAGGGTCTGGAGCCCGTCGCGGACGCCGACGAGGACGACTGGCGCTGGATGTGGGAGACCAACGTCGCCGGCACGCTGCGCCTCACCCAGGCGTTCCTGCCGAGGCTGCGGGCGTCGGGCGACGGGCACATCGTCACCGTGACCTCGATCGCCGCGCTGGACTTCTACGACAACGGCGCCGGCTACACCGGCGCCAAGCACGCCCAGGCGATGCTGCACCGCACCCTGCGCGGGGAGCTGCTCGGCGAGCCGATCCGGATCACCGAGATCTGCCCCGGCATGGTGGAGACCGAGTTCTCCGAAGTGCGGCTCGGCGACGCCGAGAAGGCGGCGAAGGTCTACGAGGGCCTGACCCCGCTGACCGCCGACGACGTCGCCGACACGATCGTCTTCGCCGCGACCCGGCCGTCGCACGTCAACCTGGACCAGATCGTGCTCAAGCCGCGTGACCAGGCGTCGGGCACGCGGCGGCACCGGCGCTAGAGGGTCTCCTCCGACCGGCGGTTCTGGTCGGCGTCGTCACCGGGGCTGTCGCCACGGGCGGCGCCGGCGATCCGTTCCTCGGACTCGCGCAGGATCTGCTCGGCCCCCTCCTCCTGGAGCGGGGTCGGGCGGTCGCCGTCGGGCCGGTCGGGGTTCTCGGGGGCGGTCATGCCCGCGGGTACCCGCTAGGGCAGCGCAGACAACCCCTTCCACCTCTCCCAGGACAGCGTCCAGTCCCACAGGTCGCCGTCGCGCGCGGAGAGCTGCACCGGGGTGCCGGTGACCTCGACCGGGTCGCCGTAGAGGACGGTGTCGTAGTACGCCTCGGCGTTCTCGATCGACAGGTTCACGCAGCCGTGGGTGACGTTCGCGGCCCCCTGCGCGGCGGCCGACACCGGGTTGGCGTGGATGAACTCACCGTTGTTGCTCATCCGGACGGCCCACTTCTCGACGACGTCGTAGCCGTACTGCTGCGAGACCATCCGCTTGTCGGTGAACTTCTCGGTGACGACGTGGATGCCCGAGCGCGTGTTGCGGTTCGGGTCGTCGGCCAGGCCGTAGGACGCCGGGTAGTCCGCGATCTGCCTGCCGTCGCGGATCACGATCATCCGGAACGAGCGGGCGTCGGCCTTGACGATCTGGGCGCGGCCGATCGCGAACGACGTGGCCAGGTCCTCGGCGCCGTAGCTGCCGCCGCCGTAGTCGACGCCCTCGAGCGGTGCGTCCACGGTGACCTTCGTGCCCGACGGCCAGTACTCCTTCGGCCGCCAGTGCACGCGCGAACCACCGTTCTCGTCGGGCAGCCAGCCCCACGCGCCCTCGACCTCCTTCGAGGTCGTGACCTTCAGGACCTTCTCGATCGCGGCGCGGTCCTCGACGTGCCGGTCGAACTGGATCTCGATCGGCGCGGCGACGCCGACGGTGCGGCCGTCGCCGATGTTCAGGGTGCCGCGCACGGTGTGGGCGGGCTTCAGCGTCGCGACGGTGCCCTGCACCGGGGTCGCCGTGCCGTCCGGGGCGACGGCGCGCCCGTGCCAGCTGTAGGTGGTCGCGAAGTCCAGGTCACCACTGCTGGTCCAGGTGCTGCGGTCCGGGGACAGCGCGCCGTCGACGGCGTGGCCGTCCGGGTCGGTCAGCGACACCCCGTCCAGCATGCCGCCCGCCGCCCGGACCGAGACCGGCTGCGCCGGGTTCGCCGTCGCGGCCGAGACCGTGTCGATGCCCGCTCCGTCTGCGCCGCGCACGGGCGGCTGGTAGCTCACCAGCGGCCCGGCCGGGGCCGGTGCGGCCTGCGACGCCGCCGGGTCCTGCGGCGAGGCCGCGAGGGCCACCGCCCCGACGATGCCCAGCGCGCCGATCAGCGCCACCACGACGATCAGTACCCGTCGCAACCGTTCCCCCGCGTACTCGATCCGTGCGTTGCGCACCGACCGTACGCCGAGATCCGGTACGTGTGATCGGCAGGAGGACGGTGCTCCCCCGTGCGGCGCAACACGAACCGGACGCACACGCACAGAGGGTCTCAGACGGTGCAGCCCACCAGCACCGGCTCGGGATGCAGGGTGACGCCGAACCGCTCGGCGACGCCGGCCTGCACCTCGTGGGCCAGGGCCAGCAGGTCGGCCGTCGTCCCGCCGCCGCGGTGGGTCAGGGCCAGGACGTGCCGCGTCGACAGCGACACCCGCCCGCCGGGGCCGGCGTGACCGCGGCCGAACCCGGCGTTCTGGATCAACCCGGCGGCGCTGAGCTTGACCCGGCCCTCCGCCGCGGGCCAGGCCGCCAGGCCGTCGACCTGCGGCGCGCGGTCGGCGGGCAGGATCGGGTTGGTGAAGAACGAGCCGGCCGACCAGGTGTCGTGGTCGTCGGCGTCGAGGACCATGCCCTTGCCGCGGCGCAGCCCGAGCACCGCCTCGCGGACGGCGGCCGGGTCGGTCCGCGTCTCCGGGTCGACCCCGAGGGTGCGGGCGAGCTCGCCGTAGCGGATCGGGGCGGACCGGCCGTCGGCGTGCAGCGCGAAGCGCACCCGCAGGACGATCGCGTCGTCGCCGCCCTTGAGGACGCTGGTGCGGTAGGCGAGCCCCAGGTCGGAGGCGGGCACGTGCTCGCGGACGGTACCGGTGCGCCGGTCGTACAGGTCGACGTCGACGAGCAGGTCGGCGACCTCGACGCCGTAGGCGCCCACGTTCTGCACCGGGGTCGCGCCGGTCCGCCCGGGGATCCCGGACAGGCACTCCAGCCCGCCGAGCCCGTCGGCGACGGTCGCGGCGACGACGTCGTCCCAGTCCTCGCCGGCCTCGACGGTCAGCAGCACCCGGTCGCCGTCGCGCTCGTGACCGATCCCGCGCCCGGCCAGCAGCACGACGGTGCCGTCGAACCCGGCGTCGGCGACGACGAGGTTCGACCCGCCGCCGACCAGCAGCACCCGCTCCCCGGCCCGGTCGGCCGCGGCGACGGCGTCGACCACCTCGGCCGCGCCCTCGGTGCGCACGATGCGGGAGGCCGGTCCGCCGAGGCGCAGCGTGGTGTGCGCACTGAGCATCGGGTCGACCGTTGTCGGAGCGGGGGAACTCACGACCGCAACGGTAGCCTTCGCCCATGCCGCGCTCGATCGACTACCGCGCAACGTCCGCGCACCCGGCCTCGACCGTCTACGCGGCGATGGTCGACCGCGATCTCCTGGAGGAGCAGCTGCGTCACATCGGCGGCCCCGGGGCCGGGGTGACCGCGTACGAGACCACCGCCGAGGGCGTCCGCTACACGCTGCGGCACGGGATCCCCGGCGAGCACCTGCCGTCGATCGTGTCGTCGTTCGTGCCCGGTGGGGACCTGCAGATCGACCGCAGCGAGCAGTGGCGGGCCGGCGACGCGGGCGTCTACGACGGCACGGGGTCCGTGAAGGTCATCGGCACCCCCGCCACCGCACGGTCGGTCATGCGGATCGCCGACGTCGACGGCGGCTCCGAGATCCGGATCCGGGCCGAGGTCACGGTGAAGGTCCCGCTGATCGGGGCGAAGATCGAGCAGGCCGTCGCCGGGCAGATCGAGCAGCTGATGGCGGCCGAGACCGAGTTCACCCTCTCCCGGATCTCCTGATGTCCCACTACGTGATCACCCTGTCCTGCCCGGACCGCACCGGCATCGTCGCGCGGATCAGCACGTTCCTCGCCGAGCTCGGCGCCTCGATCACCGAGGCCGCCTACCACGCCGACGTCGAGGCCGGGGTGTTCTGCACCCGCCAGGTCGTCGACGCCGCGTCGGTCCCCTGCGGCCTCGACGAGCTCCGCGCCCGGTTCGCCCCGGTCGCCGCCGAGCTGGGCGGTGAGCACCGCATCTCCGACACCGGCGTCCGCAAGCGCGCCGTGCTGCTGGTGACCCGCGACCAGCACTGCCTGCACGACATCCTCGGCCGGGTGTGGGCCGACGAGCTGCCGGTGGAGATCACCCGCGTGATCGGCAACCACACGTCGCTGGAGCCGGTCGTCGCCGCGCACGGGGTGCCGTTCCACCACGTGCCCTTCCCCGCACCCGGCGACCCGGCCCGCGAGCAGGGCAAGGTCACCGCGTTCGAGGAGATCCGCAAGCTCGTCGACGACGACTCCCCCGACGCGATCGTCCTCGCCCGCTTCATGCAGGTCCTGCCCGCACACCTGTGCGAGGCGTGGGCCGGGCGGGCGATCAACATCCACCACAGCTTCCTGCCGTCCTTCGCCGGGGCGCGGCCCTACCACCAGGCCCACCGGCGCGGGGTGAAGCTGATCGGCGCGACCTGCCACTACGCGACCGCCGACCTCGACGCCGGTCCGATCATCGAGCAGGACGTCGCCCGCGTCGACCACGGGGACACCGCGACCGACATGGTGCGACGGGGACGCGACATCGAGCGCCTGGTGCTGGCCCGGGGGCTGCGGTGGCACCTGGAGGACCGGGTGCTGATCCAGGGCAACCGGACCGTCGTCTTCCGCTGAGCCCGCAGCCCTGCGCGCCGCTCGCCCGGCCGGGTCGCGCGCGGCGGAACGTCGCCGAGATGCAGCTCAGCGGGAATTGTGGATCTCTGTGGCCCGCTGAGCTGCATCTCGGCGTACGTCCTCGTTCGCGATGGCGACGGAGTCCGGCCGATCCGGTCCGACGGTCACCGCACCCGGCGCACCATCGGCGCGTGACGATCCCCGGATGGCCCGAGGTGTTCCGCGGGACCGCGGCCGTGGTGGCGGGTCTCGTCAGACCCGACCTCCTGCGTGGGCCCCGCTACCGCCGGCTGCTGCCGGACACCTACGCACCGGCCGACCTGCGCCCCGACCTGCGGCTCCGCTCGCTCGCGGCGCACCGCTGGGCGGGACCGGACGCCGTGCTCAGCGGGTACTCCGCCGCCGAGCTGCTCGGCGCGTCGTGCGCCCCGCGGGCTGCACCGGCCGAGGTGACCGTCGGTGCGGCGCACCCCGGAGCCCGCTCCCGTGACGGTGTGCTCGTCCGCCGCGACGTCCTGCGTCCCGACGAGGTGACCGAGGTCCGCGGCGTCCGGGTCACCACACGAGTCCGCACCGCGTTCGACCTCGCGCGGCGCCTGTCCCCGACCGAGGGTGTCGTCGCCGTCGACGCGCTGTCCCGCGGCTCCTTCGCACCGGACGTGCTGCTGAACCTCGCGGTCCGGCACGCCCACGCCCGGGGTGTCCGGCGGGTGGTCGACGCGTCGGTGTGGGCCGACCCGCGCGCCGGCTCCCCGCCCGAGACCCGGCTCCGGCTGGTCCTCGTCCGGGGTGGCCTCCCGCGGCCGGTACCCCAGCACCCGGTCCTCGACGACGCCCGGCGCACGGCGCTGTGGCTGGACCTGGCCTACCCGGACCACCACCTCGGCGTCGAGTACGACGGCGGCGGCCATTTCGCGACGCCCGAGGCGGCCCGCGCCGACGCCCGACGGCACACCCGCCTCGTCGCGGCGGGGTGGCGGGTGCTGCGCTACACCGCCCTGGACATGCATCGACGGCCTGACGAGATCGTCGCCGAGGTGGGCCGGGCCCTCGACCACACTCGCCGAGATGCAGCTCAGCGGGGCGCGAAGATCGACAATTCCCACTGAGCTGCATCTCGGCGAACTACCCGGCGAGCAGCTGCGCGTGGATGGGGCGCGCCGCGGGTCGGACGGGGGTCAGGCCGCGGACTGCCCGGCCGTCGCCGCGTCGTGGGCGGGCTCCAGTGCGATCGCCAGGACCTCGGAGACGTCGGCGACCGGGTGCACCCGCAGCTCCTCGCGGACCGAGGCCGGGACGTCGTCCAGGTCCGGCTCGTTGCGCTTCGGGATGATCACGTCGGTCAGTCCGGCCCGGTGCGCGGCGAGCAGCTTCTGCTTCACCCCGCCGATGGGCAGGACCTTGCCCTGCAGCGTCACCTCGCCGGTCATGCCGACACTCGACCGGACCGGGCGCCCGGAGGCCAGCGACGCGAGCGCCGTCGTCATGGTGACGCCGGCGGACGGGCCGTCCTTCGGGACCGCGCCCGCGGGCACGTGGACGTGCAGCTTGCGCGACGCGAGGTCACCGGCCAGCCCGCGCGAGCGCAGGTAGGACAGCGCGATCGAGACGGACTCGGTCATCACCTCGCCCAGCTGCCCGGTGATCTGCAGGCCCGGCTCGCCGTCCATCGCGGTGGCCTCGATGAACAGCACGTCCCCACCGGTACCGGTCACCGCCAGCCCGGTCGCGACGCCCGGCACCGAGGTCCGCTCCGCGGACTCCGGCGTGAACCGCGGCCGGCCGAGGTAGGTGACCAGCGCGTCCGCGTCGACGTGCACCGGGCGCTGCGCGTCGGAGGCGTCCAGCTGCACGGCCACCTTCCGCAGCACCTTCGCCAGGCCGCGCTCCAGCTGCCGGACACCGGCCTCGCGGGTGTACTCGGCGGCGATCATCGACAGGGCGACGTCGGTGAACTCCACGTCGCCGTCGTCGAGACCGGCCTTGGCGACCTGCCGCGGCAGCAGGTGGTCACGGGCGATCGCGACCTTCTCCGGCTCGGTGTAGCCGTCGAGCGTCACGATCTCCATGCGGTCGGCCAGCGGGCCGGGGATCGCGGAGCCGTCGTTCGCCGTCGCCAGGAACAGGACGTTCGACAGGTCGAGGTCGACCTCCAGGTAGTGGTCGCGGAACGTGTGGTTCTGCGCCGGGTCGAGGACCTCCAGCAGCGCCGCGGTCGGGTCGCCGCGGAAGTCGCTGCCGACCTTGTCGATCTCGTCGAGCAGCACGACCGGGTTCATCGAGCCGGCCTCGCGGACGGCGCGGACGATGCGGCCGGGCAGCGCGCCGACGTAGGTGCGCCGGTGACCGCGGATCTCCGCCTCGTCCCGGACGCCGCCGAGCGCGACGCGGACGAAGTTCCGGCCGAGCGCGCGGGCGACCGACTCCCCCAACGAGGTCTTGCCGACGCCGGGCGGGCCGACCAGCGAGAGCACCGCGCCCGAGCCGCGGCCGCCGACCGTGTCGAGCCCCTTGCGCTCACGACGGGCGCGCACGGCGAGGAACTCGACGAGGCGCTCCTTCACGTCGTCGAGGCCGGCGTGGTCGGCGTCGAGGATGCGACGGGCCTCCACGAGGTCCGACGAGTCGGTGGTCGTGGTGCCCCACGGGATGTCGAGGACGGTGTCGAGCCAGGTCCGGATCCAGCCGGACTCCGGGCTCTGGTCCGAGGAGCGCTCCAGCTTGCCGACCTCGGTCAGCGCGGCCGTACGGACGTCGTCGGGGAGGTCGGCGGCCTCCACGCGGGCGCGGTAGTCGTCGGAGCCCTCCGGGTCGTCCTCACCGAGCTCCTTGCGGATCGCGGCGAGCTGCTGGCGGAGCAGGAACTCGCGCTGCTGGGCCTCCATGCCCTCGCGGACGTCGTTCGAGATCTTGTCGGTGACCTCCTGCTCGGCGACGTGCTCCTTGGTCCACCCCAGGAGCTTCTCCAGCCGGACGTCGAGGTCGGTCTCGGCGAGCAGCTCGGCCTTGTGCGCGACGTCGAGCCACGACGCCCACCCGGCGAGGTCGGCGAGCGCGCCCGGGTCGCTGGTCTGCTGCACGGAGTCGATGACCTGCCAGGCGCCCCGCTGCTGCAGGATGCCGACCACCAGGGCCTTGTACTCGCGGGCGAGCTCCTGGGTGCGGCCGGTGGGCTCGCCGGCGTCGACCGGCTCGGCCTCGACCCAGAGCGCCGCGCCCGGGCCGGAGACGCCCGACCCGATGCGGGCGCGCCGCTCACCGCGTATGACGGCGGCCCGGTCCCCGTTGGGGAGCCTGCCGATCTGCTCGAGCACGGAGACGACGCCGATGGCGCCGTAGCGGCCGTCGATGCGGGGGACGACGAGTACCCGTCTCCCGTCGTCGCGGTCCTGGGCCGCGGCGGTGGCCGCGTCCACCGCGGCACGGGTGTCGGAGTCGTCGAGGCGGACGGGGACGACCATGCCGGGCAGGACCACGGCGTCGTCGAGGGGCAGGACCGGGAGCGTCAGCACGTCACTCATGTCCTGCCCAACCACACGGAGACCCCTCCGCTTCCCGGAGTTGAGTCGTGTCCGCTCAGGGCGAACGCGGACCCCGGAGCACGTAACGGCGACCGCGGGCACGCCGAGTACGGCTGAGGCACCGGTGCGTGACCGGGCCGCACTCGGGAGGTCGGGATGCGGAACCGGCTCGGCGTGGTGGCCTGCGCGGTCGTGGCCTGCACCGCCTGCGGCCCACCCCCGGCGGACCTGCCGCCCCGGATCGTCCCGCCCGCGACGACGGCGTCGACCTCTGTGCCGACGCCCGTCCCGACCGGTGGTCCACCCGGGGTGGCGCCGCCGGTGCCGAGGACCACGGGAACGCCCCCCGCGCCGACCCCGTCCCGCGCGGGCCCCACCGTCGACGACCCCGCCGCGCCCACCACCACGGACCGCCCCACGAGACGCCCGCCGCCGCCCACCCGCCCCGGTGGCGGCGGGGAGCCGACCCGGATCGCCCCCCGGCTCGGCGGCGCGCCGCCACGCGGCTCGATCCCGGACAAGCTCGGGGGCGAGTACACCTTCGACGCCTACCGCGCCGAGCTGATGGCGGAGTGCGCCCCGGCCCCGACCGGCTGCGTCACGGTCGTGATCGACCGGGCCGCGTCGCCGCCGGGTGCCACCGGGAGCTGGTTCGCCTGCGCCACGACACCGACCCCCGGCACGCACCTGGCCACGATCGTCGGGCGGACCGTCCGCGTGACGGTCGGCTACAGCAGCTGCGATCCGATCGACGGCCTCCCGGCGGAGGAGCCCGACCCGGCCGCGGGCGACGGCGGCGAGCCCGCCCCGGAAGTGGGCGGAACCCCGCAGGACGACACCGGGCACGGCGGCGGGTGACCGCACCGCCGCGCCGACGACGCGTCGCCGGTCCGCACCGCACCACGCCCCCCGCGCCGACGCCGGTCGGCACCGGGCCGGCCGCGACGGGTCCGGCGCCGCAGCCCGGACCCGAGTCCCTGCCCCGGGCCCTGCAGGCGCTCGGCACCGTCGTCGCCCCGGCGACGCTGCTGACCGCGCTGCTCCTCTACTTCGGCCGGATGCACGCCTTCGGCTTCTTCGACCACCTCGGCGTCTCCTACACCGCGATGGACCTCACGCCGGCCGACTACCTGGTCCGCAGCGCCGACGGGATGATCCCGCCGCTCGCCCTGACCGGCACGGCCGTCCTGCTCGTGCTGTGGGGCCGTCAGCTCGTCCGCCCCCGGCTCTCGGAGCGGGCGCGGCTCCGGTCGCGCCGCGTCCTGGTGCCGCTGCTCGCGGCCGTCGGCGTCGGTGCGGGGGCGCTCGCCGTCGCCGACACCGCGGGTGCGGAGCTGTTCGTGCAGGTCCCGGAGCTGCGGGGACTCTCGCTGTGCGCCGCGGTCCTGGCGCTGCTCGCGGCGGCGCGGCTCGCCCGCGGGACCAGCCCGGTCCCGGCGACGGCCGCGGTCACCGAGTGGGGCGTGTCCTTCGTGCTGCTCGGCGTCGGGCTGTTCTGGGCGGTCGGGGCCTACGCGTCGGGCGTCGGCGCCGGGCGGGGCGTGCAGTTCGAGCAGAGCCTGCCGTGGCTCGCCGACACCACCGTCTACAGCGAGCGGTCGCTCGGCCTCACCGGACCCGGGGTCACGGTGACCCCGTGCGCCGGTCCGGACGCCGGCTACCGCTTCCGCTACGACGGTCTCAAGCTCGTCGTGCAGTCCGGCAGCCAGTTCCTGCTGCTGCCCGCGGGCTGGACCTCGACCGACGGGTCCGCCGTCCTGCTCCCCCGCGGGGGCGGCTACCGGCTCGAGTTCACCGCCGCGGAGGCCGCCCGCAGCACGGGCTGCTGACTCAGCGCGCGAGGTCCGGCACGACCTCGACGCCGGGCGACAGCCGGAGCGGCCAGTCCGCGGGGAGCCCGATCGGGGTGATGCCGCCGTAGGCCATCCCGGTCAGGGCGACGGCGTCCATCGGCGCGAACGACGCCTTGCGCACGTCGAGGCGGCCCTTCACCGCACCGTTGACGTCGACCCGGGTCGTCGCGAGGACCACGCAGGCGGCGTACCGCGTCTCGCCGCCGCGCCTCCCGGCGACGACCACGCAGTTCGCGGCAGGTCGGGCCGGTCCAGCGCCGGGACGGCCGGGAGCGTCCCGAGGACCGGGTGGCTCACCAGCGCGGTCCACCGCCCTGGACCTCCATCACCGCGGGCTTGACGTCGACCAGGTAGACCAGCGTCGCGACGGTGGCGGCCAGCCAGAACATGGCGCCGCCGAACATCGGGCCGTTCGTGATGATCAGCAGCAGCAGCGCGACGCCGGTGATGCTCAGCCACGCGTTCTTGGTGAGCTTGCCCGCCGCGGTGAAGGCGTCCGCACGTTGCATCAGTGCGTGCCCGAACGAGAACCCGCCGACCACCACCATGATCCACTTGATCACGAAGATGATCAGTTCATCGGGGGCACCTGGCAGTGACAACACGCGGCCAGAGTACGGACAACCCGGGCGCCGGTCACCTCCGGCGCCGTATCCGTGCGGGACGGTCCGTGTCCCGCACACGACGGCGCCCCCGGCCGATCGTGGATCGGCCGGGGGCGCGGGTCGTGCTCACCGGGCGCGGGGCCCGGCGGGTGTCACTTCTTGTCCGACGCCGTCGAGGTGCCACGCCGGGTGGTCGGCTTGCGGGCCGGGACCTTCGCGCCGGTGGCGGTCTTCGGGTCGGTCTTGGCGGCGGTGCGGCGCGCGGTCGAACGCGTGGTGGACGCGACCTCGTCGCCGGCCTCCTCGATCGCCTCGGCGGCCTCCTTCGAGACCTCGGTGACGGTCTCAGCGGCCTCGCCCGCGGCGGTCTGGGCGCGGCGGGCGACCTTCTCGCCGACCGAGCGGGTCTGCGTGGTGACCGCACCCAGGGTCTTGACGGCGGCGTCGTGGGTCTCGTCCACGAACTCGTCGACGCGGGTGTCGAACTTCTCGGTCAGGCCCTCGACGGTCGCGATGGCCTGCTTGACCTGCGGCTGCTTGCGGATCCGACCCCAGGCCTTCTCACCGCGCTGGGCGAAGCCGACGTACACACCCTCGACCTCGGAGCGGAACTCCTCGACCTGCTTGCGGATGTTGTCCGAGGACAGCTTGCCGCGGAGCTCCTTGAGCTCGTCGGGGAGCTCCTGGACGCGGGTCTGCACCTCCTCGGCGCGCTTGGTGGCGGTGGAGCGGGCGTCGTTGACCGCCTTGCTCACGGTGGTGACGGCGTAGTCGCCGGCGCCGAGCACGGCGAGCAGCGGGGTGCGGACGACCTCGGCCTGCTCGGCGGTCTGCTCGCGCAGCTTCTGCACGTCGGCGCTGGTGGGGAGGTTCACGGCCATGGTGATCACTTCCTCGTATCGGTGGGGGTGTCGGTGGTGCCGGCAGAGAGGCCGTTCTCCCTGCGAAAGGACTCGTAGACATCGAGCAGCACACGTTTCTGCCGCTCGTTCAGAGTCGGATCGGTGAGCACCGCGTCGGTCACCTGACCGGCGGGCCGCTCCTCGAGGATCCCGGCGCGGACGTACAGGGCCTCGGCGGAGATCCGCAGCCCCTTGGCGATCTGCTGCAGTATCTCGGCGGACGGCTTGCGCAGTCCGCGCTCGACCTGGCTCAGGTACGGGTTGCTGACGCCCGCGGTGCGGGCAAGCTGCCGCATGGAGACCTGGGCGGCCTCGCGCTGGGTGCGGATGTAGGACCCGATGTCCTCCACCGCGTGCCCCACGGTCTGACCGACGCTCTCGACGGCCTGCGCGACGCGCTCGACGGGCTCGACGGACTCACGCTCTCCGTGCCGTGCCTCGGCGGCCATCCGTCTCACCTCGCCTCGATCCGTTCCTCGCTGACGGAACCGACCGTACGCGGCACTGCTAGCTCTTGCAAGCACAGTGCTAGCGCTGGTCACGTGGCGTGCGCCACGTCGGTGACGGCCCGGTGACGGTGCGATGTCATTCGGGGACACCCGACCGGGTCACCCGATGACGAGCTCCCCCACGGCGTGGATGACCAGGCCGGCGAGCGCACCCACGACGGTGCCGTTGATCCGGATCCACTGCAGGTCGCGGCCCACCTGGAGCTCGATCTTGCGCGAGGTCTCCTCCGCGTCCCAGCGGGCGACGGTCTCGGTGATGAGCGTGGTGATCTGGTGCCGGTAGTGCCGCACGACGTACGACGCGGCGTCCGCCAGCCAGCCGTCGAGCTTCGCGCGCAGCTCGGCGTCGCGGCCCAGCCTCCGTCCGAAGGCCATGAGGCCGTCGCGGCCGCGCAGGCGCAGCTCGTTCGACGGGTCGTCGGCGGCGTCGAGGACCATGGACTTCACGACCGTCCAGGCGCGGCCGATGAAGTGCTGCACCTCCGGGTGCTCGACGACCTGGCGCTTGACCTGCTCGGCGCGCTCCATCGTCGTCTCGTCGTGCTGCAGGTCGCGGGCGAACTCGGCGAGGTAGCGGTCCACGGCGTGCCGCAGCGGGTGCTCGGGGTCGGTCTTGACGGCCCAGGCGTAGCCACGGATCTCGGCGAACAGCTTGTCGGCGACGAGGTCGTCGACGAAGCGCGGCGTCCAGGACGGCGCGCGGTCGTGCACGACCCGCAGGACCATCTCCTGGTTGTCGGCGACCCAGTCGTAGGCGCGGTCGCAGACGAGGTCGACCAGCCTGCGGTGGGCGCCGTCGGCCAGGACGCCCTCCAGCGCCTTGCCCATCGGCGGGCCGACCGGGATCTCCATCAGCTTGCGCACCGCGACGGTCTCGATGACGTTCTGCACGTCCTCGTCGCGCAGCACGGTCACGAGGGCCCGCGCGGCGGTGACCAGCTCGGTGGTGATCCGGTCGGCGTTCTGCTGCTCGGCGATCCACCGCCCGACCGACTCGCTGACCCCGATCCGCTCGAGCTTGTCGCGGACGACGGACTCGGACAGGAAGTTCTCCCCGACGAAGTCGCCGAGGCTGTCACCGATCATGTCCTTCTTGCGCGGGATGATCGCGGTGTGCGGGATCGGGATCCGCAACGGGTGCCGGAACAACGCGGTCACGGCGAACCAGTCGGCGAGCGCACCGACCATGCCGGCCTCGGCGGCGGCCCGGACGTAGTCCGCTCCGGGGACACCACGGACGACCTCGAAGTACTTCGCGACGAAGAACACGACCGTCGCACCGAGGAGGAACCCGGTGGCGACAGCCTTCATGCGCCGCAGGTCGCGCCGCTTCTGCTCGTCACCGGGGCCGAAGCCGCCGAGGGGGACGCTGGGAACGGGCCCGATGGTGCGGCCCCGCTGCGGGACGGGGGTCGGGCGCTCCGGCGCGCGGGAGGTCTGCACACACCCATAGTGCCCGGGGACACCGACATCGGGCGCCGGGGGCACACGAGGTGGGGTCCCGGCCGGGCCCGGGGGATGTCCCGCCGGACCCGGCCGTGGCCGGTGGAGCGGCTGCACGGCGAGGGAGAAGTGCCCCCTCGGGCGCCGCTTCCGGGCGTACCGGCCGGCCGGTCCCGGCGTCCCCGCGAGGTGATCGGCGGGGACGGCAACGGGACGGAACCCGGGCGGGCGGTACGCGGTCGCGCGGGCCGGATCCTCGGTTCCGTCCGGGCCGCGCGGGAGGGTCAGCGCCGCAGGGCGCCCGGGGTGCCGGGCTGCTCGGCCCGCGCCTCCTGCTCGTCGGGCAGGGCCCGCTCGCTGCCGCGACGACTTACCGCGTCGCAGATCGCCTCGACGACGACCGCGGCCCCGGGCACCCGGTAGCCGACCCGCGCCGGGGCCACGCGCCACTGCACCCAGCCCTCGGGACGCTCGGTCGGCGGGGCGACGACGCCGATACCGTCGGTGTGCAGCACGACGTCGGTGTGCAGGCTCAGCTCGGCCGGGAGCGCGTGCCGCGGGCTCATCGGGAACCACCAGGTCCCCTCGGGCGTCGCGGCGACCGGCACGACCTCGCCGGCCTCACGCAGCGTCCGACAGACCTGGCGACCGATGGCCGCCGGGACCTCGATCACGTCGAGCACGTCGCCCGTCGCGAGCATGACCTCCGCGCCCGGCCCCGGCACGAGCGGCCAACCGTGGTCGGCGTACTCGCGAGCGGCCGCCCGCAGCTCCGCGCCGTAGACGGCTCGGTAGCTGTCCCACCAGGACATGGAGGTCACTTCCTTCCGCTTGTGCGACAACCCCTGTGGTGCCGCTTTCCCTGTGAAGTACAACACCAGGATGGGGGCTCCGGGCACGACTTCGCGAGGGGAACGCGGCGAGGGTGCACAGCGGCGAGACGAGCGGGGAGCGCCTACCGCACGGCGTCACGACCACCGGTCAGCGGCGGGTGACCGGGCGCAGCGGGCCGACGACCGGTGGCAACCCCGCCGCCGTCCGGCGCAGTGCCGGTCGTCGTACCGCTCGACATGCCTCGTGCGTCGATTGTCTTTATCATCGAGATGGTTGTGACGATCGGAAGGACTGGACATGGCGTCGACGACGGCGAGGGCGGGCCGCACGGCCGGCCCGGCCACCGGGATGGACACGGCACGGACCTGGGCGGTGCTCGCCGCGGCGGTGCTGCAGGCGGTGGCGGGCTCGCTCGGCGGCAGCGGGACGTTCGGGGAGTCGCAGCGGGTGCTCAGCGACCGCTACCCCTCACTCATCACCCCGGCGACGGTGGCGTTCTCCGTGTGGGGCCTCATCTACCTGACCCTGCTCGTGTACGCGGTGTACCAGTCGCTGCCCGGCCAGCGTTCGCGTCCGGTGCACCGGGCGACCGGCTGGCTGTTCGCGGCGACGGCGGTGCTCAACGCGGGCTGGATCGTCGTGTTCTCCCAGGAGCTCCTGGGGACCGCGCAGCTGCTGATCGTCGCGCTGCTCGTGACCCTGGCCGTGGTGCTGCGCCGGCTCGCCGCGTTCCCCGCCGACGGGGTGGCGGACCGGGCGCTCCTGCACGGCCCGCTGGCCTTCTACACGGGCTGGGTGTCGGCGGCGACCGTGGCCGGGTTCTCGGTGACGCTGACCTACTGGGGCGCCCCGCTCGGCCCGGTGACGGCCGCGGCGCTGCTCGGTGTCGGTGTGCTGGGCGCGGGCGTCGCGACCCGGCGGACGACGGCGGCGCTGCCCTACGCGGCGACGGCCGTCTGGGCGCTGGCCTGGATCGCGGTGGAGTCCGCGTCGACCGGGACGGTGCCGGTGACCGTGGTCGCGGCGCTCGGCGCCGTGGCGGTGGTCGCCGCGGCGGCGCTGCGGGCGCGGGAGGGACTGCGGCCGGCCTTCGGCTGACCCCGGGAACGACGACGGCGCCGGTCCCCGAAGGGAGCCGGCGCCGTCGTGTTGCGCGGGTCGTGCCCGCGCAGAAGTCAGATCACGCGGACCGAGTCGGCCTGCGGGCCCTTCTTGCCCTGGCTGGCCTGGAAGTCGACGCGCTGGTTCTCCTCCAGCGTGCGGAATCCGTTCGACTCGATGGCGGAGTAGTGGACGAAGACGTCCGGTCCCTCGTCGTCGGTGGCGATGAAGCCGAAGCCCTTCTCGGCGTTGAACCACTTGACGGTGCCCTGCGGCATAGCGTGTGTCCTTCTCAGATGGAACGGTTCCGGCCCTCACAGCAAGAGCCGGAGGTCGCGTGGACACCGTCATGGCACCTCAGCACCGATCGACGACGCCCACCGTCACAACTTCACACGGACGCTTCACGGCGATCGGAGAAGAACGACTGCAACCGACGCGGACGCTACCACGGCTCCCCGGCACGTCGACCGTCCTCACTCGACGCCCCCGCACGGGTCCGTTCCGCGGCGCCGACCGCCGGTCGCACAGTTCCGGGAGCGATCACGCCGCGTGAGATCCGGGCCGTCGATCGGCGACGGGCAGTCATCACCGTCCCGAACGGGTGAGCGCGGGACGTGTTCCACGCCGTCGGGTGAGCGCCGGGCGCACGTCCTCCCCGGTTCGGGTGGCGACGGCGGCCCGGGCCCGCCCGGCGGCCCCGCGCAGCCCCGGACGGGGTCGCCCGTTCCGGGCGCGTTGCGGTCCGGTCCGCTCACAGCGTGACCGACGGGGCCACTGTGACTCGTGTGGCCACGATCGGGTCACTGGTGGACGACGCCCGGTCACCGCAAGCTCAGCGCCGTCCGTCACCCCGTGCAGCAGCACAGCGAACTGGAGAGACCGTGCGATCCCGAGTCACCACTTCCGTCGCCCTGACCCTCATGATCGGCACCCTGGGTGTGTACGGCGCCGGCGTGGCCGGCGCGGCCGAGCCCGTTCGTGCCTCCACCCCGGCCGCGACCGTCACCGACGCGCCCGCCGCGGCGTCCGACGGCCCGCTGGACCGGCTGTTCGACACGCTCTTCGGGAACGGCGCGGCGACCGCCCCGGCGGCGCCCGCCGACACCACCGTCCCCGTCCAGGACGTGCCGGCCCCGGTCGCCCCGGGTGTCCCGGCCGCGCCCGCCGTCCCCGGCGCACCCGCCGCGCCGCAGGTTCCCGCCGCTCCGGCCGTCCCGGGCGCACCGGCCGACCACGCGGTCCCGGGCACCCCGGTCGTTCCGGGTGCGCCGGCCGCGCCCGCTGCTCCGGCCGCGCCCGACGCCCGGGTCGCACCCGCGCCACCGGCCTCCTCGGTGACCCCGGCCGTCGCCCTCACCCCGGACTCCGCGGGCCGCCAGGCCCCCGAGCCGCCGGCCGTCCCGGGGACGCCGCAGGTCCCGGGGACGCCGCAGACCCCCGCCGCGCCGGTGACCCCGGCCGCCCCGCAGGCACCCGCGGCCCCGCAGCCGCCGGCCCTCCCCCAGGCCCCGGCCACCCCCGCGGTCCCGGGCGCTCCGGCCGTACCCGCCGTCCCGGGTGCACCCCAGGCCCCGGCCACCCCGGTCGTTCCGGGTGCGCCGGCCGCGCCCGCCGTCCCGGGGACCCCGGCCGTGCCCACGGCCCCGGGTGCACCGGCCGTCGCCACGGCCCCGGAGGCCACCGCGCCGAACGGCACCGCGCCGAACAGCGCCGCGCCCGCGGACACCGCGGCTCCGGCCGACGCCCGGGACGTGCCGGAGCGCACCGCCCCGACCCGCCCGAGCCTCTGGGAGCGGCTGTTCGGCACCACCCGCTGACCGGCGACGCAGGCACCACCACGCGACGGCGTCCCACACCGGGGCGCCGTCGCGGCGCGTCTCAGGGGAGCTCGGTCACCCAGCCCCGCTGCAGCGCCCGCAGCACCTCGTCGAGCAGGTCGGCGAGCTCGGAGCCGTCGTCGGCCAGCCAGCGCTCGTAGGCCGCGATGCACACGCCCAGGCAGGCGTGCCCGATGCTCTGCGGGACGAGATCCGAGGCGTCCCCGCCACGACGCTCGGCGACGTAGTCGGCCACGACCTCACGCCACGAGGCGTAGCGCAGCGTCGAGTGCGCCTGCAGCGCCGGGGTCTGCAGGATCAGCCGCAGCCGGCGCCGGTGCCAGGGCTGCTCGTCCGGTTCGACGTGGTTGAACTCCAGCACCGCCCGCCGGACGCCCTCCAGCGTCGGCAGGTCCGACGGCTGGGCGGCGAGCACCGCACGCATCCGCACCAACTGCTCGTCGAAGGCGCCCCAGGCGATGTCGTTCTTGGAGGCGAAGTACCGGAAGAACGTGCGACGCCCGATGCCCGCGGCGTGCGCGACGTCGTCGACGGTCGTGTGCTCGAACCCCTGGTCGCTGAACATCTCCAGCGCGATGTGCTCGATCTCCGAGCGGGAGGTGACCGGGCGACGACCGGCGCGGCGCTCACCGCCCCCGCCGGTGCTCCCGATCCCGTCGTTCTCGGTCACCGCTGACATCGTCGCCCCGCTGCGCTCCCCGACTCCTCCGTCGTGCCTGCGACCGGCGGACCGGAAGGGTCGAGCGGAACGCCGTCGGCCCCGATCATCCCACGTCGCGGTCGGCCCGTCGGCGCACGTCGCCCCTGTTCGGCGGCCGTTCGTCGCGTGGGCCCTCCACTTTGTCGGTGTGGCACGGCACACTCGCGGCAAGACGGACCGGGACCCACCCGGACGGGTACGTCGAGGGGGAACCATGAGCGCACCCGCGCGCGCCGCAGACACCACCGTGGACGAGCGGCCACCCGAGGAACGCCTCGAGGACCACCGGCGCGAGCTGACCGGCTACTGCTACCGGATGCTCGGCTCGGCGTTCGAGGCAGAGGACGCGGTGCAGGACACGATGGTCCGGGCCTGGAAGGGCGTCGCGAAGTTCGACGGCCGCTCCTCCCTGCGGTCCTGGCTGTACCGCATCGCCACCAACGTCTGCATCGACGCGCTGAACGGCCGCAAGCGCCGCGCCGTCCCGATGGACATCGGCGGCCCCGGCGCACCGGTCGCCGAGTCGCTGCGCGAGCCGCTGCCCGACGCCGAGTGGCTCGAACCGATGCCCGACGCCCGGGTGTCGACGCCCGCCGGGGACCCGGCGGACAAGGCCGTCGCGAAGGAGACGATCCGGCTCGCGTTCATCGCGGCGCTGCAGCACCTGCCGGCCCGCCAGCGCGCCGTGCTGATCCTGCGTGAGGTCCTGTGCTGGAAGGCCGCCGAGGTCGCCGAGCTGCTCGACACCTCGGTCGCCTCGGTCAACAGCGCCCTGCAGCGCGCCCGCGCCACCCTGGGCGAACAGGGCATCTCGGAGGCGGCGCCGCAGACCTCCCCGGCGATGGACCCGGCGCAGACCGCGCTGCTGATGCGCTACATGGCGGCGTTCGAGGCGTTCGACATGGAGGCGCTGACGGCGCTGCTCCACGAGGACGTCGAGCAGAACATGCCCCCGCTCGAGCTGTGGTTTCGCGGCCGGGACGACGTCATCGCCTGGATGGCGACCGGCCCCGGGCAGGGCTGCCGCGGGTCGCGGGTGGCTCCGGTGGAGATCAACGGGACGGTCGGCTTCGCCCAGTGGAAGCCGTCCGGGCCGAACGGCGAGTTCGAGGCCTGGGGCATCACGGCCCTACGGATCGAGGACGGGGCCGTCACCGGATTGAGCATCTTCCTCAACACCGAGCTGTTCGGCTACTTCGGGCTACCGCTGAAGCTGGCCGACCGGCCGGAGCTGTGGGAGCCGAAGGCGGGCTGACGCCGCCCGGGCTCGTCGCCTGGCCGGGAGTGCGCATCACGGCCCGGCTCGGCGGCGGGCACCGCGGCGCGGTCTCCACGGCGACCCCTGCCCGGGCGACATCCGGGTCCTGGACGGTCGCCCGGGCCTGCTCGACCGGGACGAGTGCCGGGTGGACCGGACGGCGCCGCGCTGCGGGCCGCGCCCTGACCGGGCCTCAGGCGGCCGGCGTCACCGCGGCGACCCGCTCCCCCACTGCCCGGGCGTCGGCGCGGGCGCGCTCGCGCTTCTCGGCAGCCAGCGGGCGCAGCTCGCTCATCGCGGGCACCACGTCGGCGAGGGTCAGCTCCGTCTCCACGACGGTCACGTCGGCGCCCCAGACGTCGCCCAGGATGCGGGTGATCCAGCCGGAGCCGTGGTCCCACCCCTCGCGCGGGGTGCCCGGCCCGTAGCCGCCTCCCCGGGAGACGACGAGCACGACCGGACGGCCGGCCAGCGGCGTGCTCCCCGGCGCGAACCGGGGGTCGGTGATGAGGGCGTCGACCCAGGTCTTCAGGTGCGCGGCGATGCCGAAGTTGTAGAGCGGGGACCCGATGACGACGGCGTCCGCGGCCAGTACCTCGTCGGCCAGCTCCTCGATCCGCGCGAGGGCCCCGCGCTGCTCCGGGGTGCGGTCGGCCTCGGCCACGTACCCGGCCGCGACCGCGGTGGTCCACAGGTCGGCAGGCAGCGGGGCGGTGCCCAGGTCGCGGCGGACGACCTCGGCGTCCGGTCGCGCGTCGAGGTAGGTGCGCTCGACCTCGTCGGCGATCTCGCGGCTGACGGAGCCCTCGGTACGGATGCTCGCGTCGAGTCGGAACAGGGACACGGTGACCTCCCGGATCGATGTGTAGTGAAGATGTTCTGCGCAACAGAGTATCTGCACAAGAGAAGACCGTGGCAAGCACGTATCCTGTGACGATGTCCGGTCCGTCCGCCCCACAGAGCGTCGAGTGCGACCTGGCGTGGGCGTTGACCCGGGTGGCGCGCGACCACGCCACGGCGGTGCAGTGCGTCGTCGGCGCGCTGCCCGGCGGTCAGCGCGGTTTCCAGGTGCTCGCCGCCGCGGCCGGGGACGATCCGCCCACCCAGCTCGCACTCGCCCGCAAGCTCGGCGTGGACCGCACCGTGATGACCTACCTGTTGGACAAGGTCCAGGAGGCGGGGCTGATCGAGCGGCACCCCGACCCGAACGACCGGCGGGCCCGCCGGATCGTGCTGACCACGGCCGGCCGGGCGCTGCTTTGCGAGACCGAGACGCGGCTGCGCGCTGCCGAGGCCCACATCCTGGCGCCGCTCTCCCCGGACGAACAGGGCGCGCTCCGGACGCTGCTGCGCCGGGTCGCGACCGCAGGCACCGACCCGACCTCCGCCGAGGGCGAACCCCGTCCGCCGTCGGCGTAACCGCAGGTCGGGCGGCCCGCCCCGGCCCTAACCTCGGACGGCACCCGAGGAGCGGAGATCCGATGCCCGTCCTGTCCACGCCGTCCGACCCCGCCGACCGCCTGCTCGGCGAGCGGATCGTGCTGCTCGCCCGCGAGCTCGACGACGACGTCGCCGCCGAGACCTGCGCACGCCTGCTGCTGCTGGCCGCGGAGGACCCGCGCCGCGACATCACCCTGCACGTCCTGGCGCCCGGCGGCTCCCCGGTCGCCGCGATGGCGGTGCACGACACGGTCCGCACGCTCGGTGTCGACGTCGCGACCGTCGCCGCGGGATCGCTCGCGGGCCCGGTGCCGTTCCTCGTCGCGGCGGGGACGCCGGGCAAGCGGCTCGCCCGCGCGCACGCCGCGTTCCTACCCACCGCCGACGGCCCGGTCCGGGGCTCGCACCCCGGCGACGTCCGGGTGCGGGCCGACCACCTCGCCGGACGCCGCCGCGAGATCGAGTCGCTGACCGCGGCGTACTGCGGCGCCCCGCTGCCCCACGACGCCCGGGACCGGTGGCTGTCGGCGGCGGAGGCGGTGACCTTCGGCATCGTCGACGGGCTGTCGGAGCCCCGGACCGAAACGGATAGCTAGAGTCTCCGATGTGCGAGTCTCGGATCTGTCCCGGTCGTCCGGTGTCCCCGTCGCGACGATCAAGTACTACCTGCGCGAGGGCCTGCTGCCCCGCGGCGAGACGACGTCTCCGAACCAGGCCCGCTACGACGACGCGCACGTCCGCCGGCTGCGCCTGATCCGGGCGCTCGTCGAGGTCGGCGGGCTGCCGATCGCCACCGTCCGCGAGGTGCTGTCGGCCGTCGACGACCCCGCGGTCGGCCTGCACGACATGCTCGGCCGGACGGTCTACGCGATCACCGGTGACGTCGGCGCGTCCGGCTCGCTCGACGAGGCGGAGGCAGACCTGGCCCGGGTCATGACCCACGTGGGCTGGCAGGTCGGCCGGGACGCCCCCGCCCTGGCCGGGGCCCGGTCCGTGCTGGCCCGGATGCACGAGCTGGGCTGGGGCCCGGGCGAGGAGACCCTGCGGGCGTGGGCCGAGGCCGCCGACCGCGCCGCGGAGGGCGATCTGGCCGCGATCGGGCGGACCACCGACCGCGAGGAGGCCGCGGAGACCGCGCTGGTCGGGACCGTCCTCGGCGACGCCCTGCTCGCGGCCCTGCGCCGGATCGCCCAGGAGAGCCGCTCCGCGCGGCTCTACCGCGCCGGTTCCTGAGTCGCGGGCAGCCGCACCGTCACCAGCACCGCGCGGTGGTCGCTGCCCGGGGTCTCGAGGACGACGTGGCGGCGGGTCACCGATCCGCGGGGCACGAGGACGTGGTCGATGCGGATACCGGCCCAGCGCGGCAGCGACGACGGGAAGGTCGCCACGAGCCCCCGTCCGGTGCCGTCGGTGGCGTCGACGCAGCCGCCGGACGCGTCGCGCAGCCGCCGGTGGTCGACGACGGCGTTGAGGTCCCCGGCCACGACCGGCGCCGGCCGGGTGCGGGTCCACCCCCCGATCAGCGCGAGCTCACCGGCCCACAGCTCGGTCCACCGCGGGTTCGTCGGCGCGGAGGTGTGCACCGCGTAGAGCGTACGGGCGCCGAGCAGCCCACCGGCGACCTCCAGGTGCGGCAGCCGCATCCCCTGCCCGGGCCGGACGTCGACGTCCCCGGCCCGCGGGGCGACCAGCACCACCGTGCCGCGCTGGTCCGGGACGCCGGGCGGGACCGAGGACCAGCCGCGGTAGCCGGCGAGCAGGGGCAGCAGCCGGTCGAGGTAGGCGACACCCGCCTCGGGCAGCACGACGACGTCCGGCCGCTCCCGGGTCACCGTCGCGGCGAGCGCACCGGTGTCGGCCCGCCCCAGCAGCACGTTCGCGACGAGCACGGTCAGCTCGGGCCCGTCCGGCAGCGGCCCGGCCGGTCGCGGCAGCACCCGTCGCAGCGCGGGAGCGGCGGCCGCGGCGCCGGCCAGGCCCACCGCCGTCGCGCTGCGGCGCAGACCGGCGAGCCGCAACAGACCCGCGACCCCCAGTCCTGCGACGCCGAGGTGCGGGCGGAGCGCGGTCAGCCCGACCAGGGCGGAGCGCCGGTCGGTCCGCCAGCGCCGCGGCAACGCGGTGACGGCGGTACGCAGGGCTCGGTCGACGATCACGGACACGGGTGGACAACGGACGCGGGCCGCGCTCGGTTCCACCTGATCCACATGGACAGTATGGATATCGGATATCTACAGTATCCGCATGGGAACCATCGTCGCGCGGCACCGTCCGTTGATGATAGTCGGCCTCGTCTGCGCCGCGGCCGTCCCGCTCGGCGTCCTGGGCACCCTCGTCGACCCGCGCGAGGTGCTCGGCGCGCCGGTGTGGCTCAAGCCCACCAAGTTCGCCGTCTCCATCGCCATCTTCTGTGTGACCTGGGCCTGGCTGTACGACCAGCTGCGCGCCCGGCGCGGCCGGGCCCGCGGCGCGTTCCTCGCGGGCACGGTCGCGGCGGTGGCCCTGGCGGTGGAGATCGTCGTCATCGCCGTCCAGGCCGGGCGCGGCACGACCAGCCACTTCAACAACACCTCCCGGCTCGACGCGAGCCTGTGGACCGCCATGGGTGTGTCGATCGCCTTCGCCTGGCTGGCGACGCTGTGGATCGCCGCCGGCCTGTTCGCGGTGCGCGACCTCGACCCCGCCCGCACGGTCGCGATCCGGGCCGGTGCGGTCCTCGCGCTGGCCGGGATGGCCCTCGGGTTCCTGATGACGGCACCGACCCCGGACCAGCTCGCGGACTTCCGCGGGATCGCCGGGGCGCACACCGTCGGCCTCCCCGACGGCGGCCCCGGCCTGCCCCTGGTCGGCTGGAGCACGCTGGGCGGCGACCTGCGCGTCCCGCACTTCGTCGGGATGCACGCGCTGCAGCTGCTGCCGCTGCTGCTGATCGTGTTCGAGCTGGCCGCCGGACGGGTGGCCCGGCTGGCCGATCCCCGGGTGCGCCGCGACCTGATGACGACGGCCGCCGCCGGCTACACCGGCCTGCTCGCGCTGCTGACCTGGCAGGCCCTGCGCGGGCAGCCGCTCGTCGCCCCGGACGTGCTCACCGTCGCTGCGGCCGGGGTGCTGACGGTCCTGGTGGTGGCCGGTGCCGTCGTCGCACTGCGGGAGGGGCGACCGGCGCTCACGCCAGGCAGGTGAGTGGGCGGCCGCCGTTGTACTCGACCATCTCGGCGAGCGCCGCCATGATGTCGATCGGCGCACCGCGCTCGGCACCGTCGAGCTCGGCGTGGGCGCGGTGCAGGTTCCCGACGATGCGCTCGGCGTCCGACCAGTCGGTGAACCGGCCGAGGTCGGTGTCACGGGCGGCCTCCAGCGGGCGGATACCGGCGTCGCGGGCGCGCTCGGCCAGGTCGAGGACGAACCGCAGGTAGTCGAGCGTGTCCCGGACCGGCCCGTCGCCCTGGAACACCGGCCCGTGGCCGGGCACCGTCGTCGCGGCCCCGAGCGGGAGCACCACCTGCTCCAGGACGTCGATCGCGCCGGTCACCGATCCCATCAGCAGGAACGGCGTGCCGCCGTTGAAGACCAGGTCACCGCAGTAGAGGACCGACCGGTCGGGCACGTGCACGACGACGTCGTCGATGGTGTGGGCGGGCGTCCCGACGTGGAGGACGTCGGCCCGCAGGTCCCCCAGGTGCAGCGCGATGCGGTCGGTGAAGGTGAGGAACGGCGGGTCCAGCGGGAGCGAGCCCCAGTCGCCGTGGTCCCAGAACGGCAGGTCCCGGGGCGGGCCGAAGGCGATCATCTCGGCGCGCGCCCGCTCGTGCGCGACGACCGTCGCGCCGGAGAACAGGGCGTTGCCCCAGGTGTGGTCGCCGTGGTGGTGGGTGTTGACGAGCGTGCGGACCGGCCGGTCGGTGGCCTCGCCGATCGCGGCCGCGAAGGCCCGGGTCCGGCGCTCGGTGGAACAGGAGTCGACGGCGACGGCCCCCTGCGGCCCGACGAGCAGGCCCGCGTTGTTGATCCACCAGGTGCCGTCCGGCTGGACGTAGGCGTAGAGCCCGTCGGAGATCTCCTCCAGCCGGGGCGGGCCGGGAGCGGTGATGTCGTGCGGGTGGGTGCTCATCGGCCGATCATGACCGGAGGCGACCCCGGACGCACGAGAGCCGGTCGGTGGCTGCCGGCCGGCTCTGCGGGGGATCAGGACTGTGGCCAGGGGCGGGGTCGAACCGCCGACCTTCCGCTTTTCAGGCGGACGCTCGTACCAACTGAGCTACCTGGCCCCGGCCTCCGGTGAACCGGAGATCCAGAGAGTGGAGCGACCCAGACGGGACTCGAACCCGCGACCTTCGCCGTGACAGGGCGACGCGCTAACCAACTGCGCCACTGGGCCTTGCTCTCGCGAGAGCCATCGTATCCGATACCTCTCCCGGTACCCCCAACGGGATTCGAACCCGCGCTGCCGCCTTGAAAGGGCGGAGTCCTAGGCCGCTAGACGATGGGGGCTGGGACCAGGCCCGAGGGCCTCGACCTTCCCTCAACGGCTGTCCGTTGGGAGTGAGGAAACCTTACGACACCGCTCCGCGGGACCCTGCAACCACCCCCCGGTTCCGGCGTCGCCGCAGGTCAGCGCGCCACGGGTGGCGGCTGTTCCGGGTTGCCGGAGATCAGTCCCAGCATGTCGAGCAGCTCGCGCAGGTCCTCGGAGTCGTCCGAGTTCCGGGCCACGACGAGCCGGGCGCGCTGCACCTGGTCGTCGGAGACCTTGAAGGCGTCGGCCGCGTTCCGCGGCGCCGGAATGGAGCTGGTGTCGTCGTCGATGCCGCGCTTCGCGCCGATGGTCACGAGGCCTCCCCGTAGGCCGCCAGGACCTGCTCCGGGCCCGTCCGTGGGACGCGCCGCGTGCCGGTGTCCGTCGGTACCGCCACGTGCTGTGGCCGTGACCAAGACGTTACCCATCGTGCGGGGACCCCGCACGCCCCTTCCCGGGTGACGACCGGTCACCCAGCGCTGTGCGGGGACGGGTGCGGCTCAGCGATCCGGCGAGACCCGGCAGGGACTGCCGGACAGCTCCCCGACCGGCACCGATGCCGCCAGCGCCCGGTACCCGGCGGGCGACGGGTGGAGCCCGTCGCCGGAGTCCAGGTCGGGACGGAGCCGGCGCGGGTCACCCGGGTCGCCCAGCGCGGCGGCCGCGTCGATCACCCCGTCGGCCCAGCGGCGGCCGTCCGAACGGAGCCAGCCGTTCACCTCGTCCCGGGCCGCGACGGCCGTCGGGGTGGCGCGACCGCCACTGGCCGACGGCGGGATGGTGGTGAGGAACACGCGCAGCCCCGCGGCGCGGGCCCGCTGGGCGAAGCCCTGCAGCCCGGCGACGAGGTCGCCGCCGGCCGCGCCGGCGGCGAGGTCGTTGGTGCCGACGAGCAGCACCACGTCGCGCACGCCGGGGACGGCGGCCACGTCGTCGTCCCAGCGGGTCGACGGCGCGTCACCGCCGGCCGGCGGGTCGTCCTGCAGCAGCTGGTTGCGCGACAGCCCCGCGTTCAGCACCGTCATCGGCCGGTCGCCGCCCGCCGCGGACAGCCGGGCGGCGAGCTGGTCGGGGAAACGGTCGTCGCCGCCGGGGGTGGACCCCACACCGTCGACGAGGGAGTCCCCGATCGCGAGCACGACGCCGTCCGGGCGGGGCGCCAGGACCTCCAGACCGGTCAGCACCGGCCAGGACTGCAGGGTCGTGTCGAAACCCGCCGCGTCCGGTGCCGCGGTGCGGTCCCCCGGCCCGGACAGCCACGCGGTGCGCATCGCGACCGGGTGCGAGCCGATCGTGCGCGGCACCTCGGCGAGGAACAGGCTCACCGTCAGCGGCACGCCTGCCGCGGCGGCGACCGGTGCGGGATCGGTCAGCACCTCGGCGCCCGCCGGGATCTCGGCCGCGGGGGCTCCGCCGACGGTCAGCGGGACCGGCCGGGCCACCGCGGCGCCCGGGCCGGCGGTGCCGACGGTCATCGCCGCGACCCGCAGCGGCCCGTCGCCGTGCCGGTTGGACAACCGCAGCCGCAGCTGCTCCCCCGCCGCGCCGGGCCGCACCACCATCCGCAACGTCCGGCCGGCGAGGCTGTCGCCGGGCACGGCCTGCTGCGCGGCGTGCCAGGCGGCCGTCCAGCCGGGGGTGCACGTCGTCGCCGCGGCCGCCGCCGGGACGACCGACGGAACCGGGGCGCAGCCCGCGGCCACGAGCCCGGCGAGCAGCGTCCCGAGCACCGCCGCACCGGCGGGACCCCGCCGCCCACGCCACCGGACCGCACCGTCGTCGGGCCGCACCGGCACCGCCTCCCGTCCGCGTGCCCGCCCGCGGATCGGACGGGTCCCCCACGCGCTGTGTCGGGCCGTCACCCGATCACGTTACGGATCTGCCCGGTCACACTGCGACGATCGGCGCATCGTCGTCGACGAACGGCCCGTCTCTTCGGAGCGGTCGCCCACGCGAGGGCTGCACACTGTCGGTGTCACCTCCTAGGGTCGTCGGCGACACGAGGGGCGGCCACCGTGGGCCGCCGGGATCGCCAGGGGAAGAGGACGACGGTGACCGCCTACGAGGAGATCTTCCGTTCCAGTGTGGACGACCGTGAGGGCTTCTGGCTCCGCGCGGCCGACGGAATCGACTGGGACGTCGCACCGACCCGCGCACTCGACGAGTCGAACCCGCCGTTCTACCGCTGGTTCCCCGACGGCGAGCTGAACGTCGCGCACAACGCGCTCGACCGGCACGTCGACGCCGGGAACGGCGAGCGCACCGCCCTGGTGTACGACTCGCCGGTCACCGGGTCGCGGCGCTCCTACACCTACGCGGAGCTGCGCGACGAGGTCGCGCTGTTCGCGGGCGTGCTGCGCGACCAGGGCGTCGGCCACGGCGACCGGGTCGTCGTCTACATGCCGATGGTGCCCGAGGCCGCGATCGCGATGCTCGCCTGCGCCCGCCTCGGCGCCGTCCACTCGGTGGTCTTCGGCGGGTTCGCCGCCAAGGAGCTCGCCGTCCGGATCGACGACGCCGGGCCCAAGGTCGTCGTCTCGGCGTCCTGCGGCATCGAGGGCAAGCGCGTCATCGAGTACAAGCCGCTGCTCGACCGGGCGATCGAGCTGTCGGACCGCAAGCCCGCGTCCACGGTGATCCTGCAGCGCGAGCAGGCCACCGCGCAGCTGGGCCCGACCGACGTCGACTGGGCCGAGGCCGTCGCCCGCGCCACGCCTGCCGACCCGGTCCCGGTGAAGGCCACCGACCCGCTCTACGTGCTCTACACCTCCGGCACCACCGGCAAGCCGAAGGGCGTGGTGCGCGACTCGGGCGGCTACGCCGTCGCCCTGGCCTGGTCGATGCCCAACATCTACGACGTCGGCCCCGGCGAGACGATCTTCACCGCGTCCGACGTCGGCTGGGTCGTGGGCCATTCCTACATCGTCTACGCGCCGCTGCTGGCCGGGGCGACGACCGTGCTCTACGAGGGCAAGCCGGTCGGGACGCCGGACGCCGGTCAGTTCTGGCGGGTCGTCCAGGAGAACGGCGTGAAGTCGGTCTTCACCGCGCCCACGGCGTTCCGGGCGATCAAGAAGGAGGACCCGAAGGGCGAGTTCCTCGGGCAGTACGACGTCTCGTCGCTGAAGTACCTCTTCCTCGCCGGCGAGCGCCTCGACCCCGAGACCCACCGCTGGGCCTCGGACCTGCTCGGCATCCCCGTCATCGACCACTGGTGGCAGACCGAGACCGGCTGGCCGATCGCGGCCAACCCGGCGGGCATCGAGCTGCTGGAGATCAAGCCCGGATCCCCGACCCGTGCCATGCCCGGCTGGGACGTCCAGGTCCTCGACGAGCGGGGCAGGCCGGTCGAACCCGGTGTCGACGGCGCGATCGTGGCGAAGCTGCCGCTGCCGCCCGGCGCCTTCCCCACCCTGTGGAACGACGACGGGCGCTACGTCAGCTCCTACATGTCGGCGTTCGAGGGCTACTACCTCACCGGCGACGGCGGCCACCTCGACGCCGACGGCTACGTCTTCGTCATGGGCCGCACCGACGACGTGATCAACGTCGCGGGCCACCGCCTGTCCACCGGCGGGATGGAGGAGGTCCTGGCCTCGCACCCGGACATCGCGGAGTGCGCGGTGATCGGCGTCGCGGACACCATGAAGGGTCAGATCCCGCGCGGGTTCGTGGTGCTGAAGTCCGGCGTCGACAGCGATGCCGAGGGCTACGAGGACGGGCTGCGCGCCGAGCTCGTGCAGATGGTGCGCGACCAGATCGGCGCGGTCGCCTCGCTCAAGGACGTCGCGGTCGTCCCGGCCCTGCCCAAGACCCGCTCCGGCAAGATCCTCCGCAAGACGATGCGCGGGATCGCCGACGGCGTCGAGGAGCCGGTGCCCTCCACCATCGACGACGCGTCGGTGCTGGACACCCTCCGTCCGGTGCTGCGCAGGGAGTGAACCCCCTCCATCGGGTGGTCCGGACGCGTCCCGCTTGACCCGGATCACCCGATGGCGGTAACGGCGGGCGGCCGTGTCCCGATGGTTGGTCGACGGCCGCTGCTGCTCCCCGGCATCCCCCGCGCGGTCGTCGACGTGGAGGTGTGCCGTGGACCCGGCGCGACTGCGACTCGCGGCACTGGCCGCCCCGGTGGCGCTCGGCGCCCTGCTCGGCGTCGCCGCGATGCTCGAACCCGACGAGGTGCGCCTGCCCGCGGTCGGCAGCATCCCGGTCACCACCCGGGCGACGACCGCGATCCTCACCGGGATACCGCACACCACCCCGCCGCCGACGCCCGTGCAGGCCCGCGCGAACCCCGCGCCGCAGCCGCTGCCGACCGCTGCCCAGCCCCGCGACAGCCGCTGACCTGCAGCCTTTCCGAGCGGGGAAGGGAAGCATAACCGCAGGTCAGGGAGCCCTCAGTCCTGCGGCGTCGTCCCGGCGGGGGCACCATGGGTGCCATGAAGGTCATCGTGGATTTCGACCGCTGCGAGAGCAACGCGGTCTGCATGGGTGTCGCGCCGGAGGTCTTCGAGGTGCGCGACGACGACTACCTCTACATCCTCGACGAGAACCCGGCCGAGTCGCTGCGGCCGAAGGTCGAGGAGGCGGCACGGAGCTGCCCCAAGGCCGCCATCACGATCGAGGGCTGAGCCCGGGGCCGAGGCTCCGCGGGCGTGGGTTGCCGGGTACTCCCCGCGGCGAGCAGGATCGCGGCGACGAGTGCACCGCCTGAGAAGGAGCCGACCGTGACACAGGGCGCGACGACCGACGTCTGGACCACCCCGCTCACCCCGCTGGCCTTCCTGGGCCGATCGGCCGAGGTGTTCGCGGAGTCCACGGCGATCGTCTACGGCGACCGCAGGCACACCTACGCCGAGTTCGCGGCGGAGGCGACCCGGGTGGCGAACGCACTCGCCGCGTCGGGCGTCGGACCCGGTGACCGGGTCGCCTACCTGCTGCCGAACGTCCCGGAGATGCTCGTCGCGCACTTCGCGGTGCCGCTCGCGGGCGCGGTCCTGGTCGCGATCAACACGCGGTTGTCGACCGAGGAGGTCCGCTACATCCTGGACCACTCCGCGGCGACGGTGCTGGTCGTCGACGCCGTCCTGTACAAGAAGGTCCGCCCGGTCGCCGACGAGCTGACCACGGTCCGCGAGATCGTCACCGTCGTCGACCCGGCGGCGCCCGGCGACGGCGACGGCTCCGGGACGAGCTACGCCGACCTGCTCGCCCGCGGCTCGGACGACCCGCGGCCCTGGGCCGTCGACGACGAGCGCGCCACCATCACGATCAACTACACCTCGGGGACGACCGGCAACCCGAAGGGCGTCGAGTACCACCACCGCGGTGCGTACCTGAACTCCTTCGGCGAGATCGTCCACTCCGGGCACACCGCGGACAGCGTCTACCTGTGGACGCTGCCGATGTTCCACTGCAACGGCTGGTGCACCCCGTGGGCGGTGACGGCGATCGGCGGCACCCACGTCTGCCTGCGCGAGGTCCGCGGCGACACCATCTGGCGGCTCATCGGCGAGCACGGCGTCACCCACCTCAACGGCGCCCCGACCGTCGTCACGACGATCATGAACGCGGCCGAGGCCGTCACCCTGGACTACCGGCTGGTGATCACCACGGCGGGGGCGCCGCCGTCGCCGACCACGATCCTGCAGATGGAGCGGATGGGGTTCCGGATCGTGCACGTGTACGGGCTCACCGAGACCTACGGGCCGTACGCGGTGAACCAGTACCAGCACGCCTGGGACGACCTCGACGCCGAGGAACGCGCCCGGCTCCAGGCCCGCCAGGGCGTCGGCATGGTGTGCGCGGACCGGGTGCGGGTCGTCGACGAGCAGATGGCCGACGTCCCCCGCGACGGCGCCACGATGGGCGAGATCGTGATGCGCGGCAACAACGTCATGAAGGGCTACCACCGCGACCCCGAGAAGACGGCCGAGGCGTTCCGCGGCGGCTGGTTCCACTCCGGGGACCTGGGCGTCGTGCACCCCGACGGCTACGTCGAGCTGCGCGACCGCGCCAAGGACGTGGTGATCTCCGGTGGGGAGAACATCTCCACCGTCGAGGTCGAGCAGGCCGTCGTGTCTCACGACGCGGTCCTCGAAGCCGCCGTCGTCGGCGTGCCGGACGAGAAGTGGGGCGAGGTCTGCAAGGCCTTCGCCGTGCTCAAGCCCGGCCGGTCCGCCGATCCGCAGGAGCTCATCGACCACGTCAAGACGAGGATCGCCCGCTACAAGGCGCCCAAGTACGTCGAGGTCGTCGACGAGCTGCCCAAGACCTCCACCGGCAAGGTGCAGAAGTTCGAGCTGCGTGAGAAGGAATGGGCAGGTCGCGGGGACTCCCGCATCCAGGGATGACCCCTATCGGTGAGCGTTGCTGAACGTGAGCATCGCAACCGAACCGGGCACGACGGACACCGCGTCGCCGTCCGCCTTCCGCGTCGCGACCGGTGCGGTGGTGGCCCTGGCCGCGCTGTTCGCGTGCCCGCGCACCGACGCCCGTCCGGCGGCACGCGCAGGGAAGGGCGACCGGGCGACGGCCGCGCTCGCGGTGATCGGCGCGGCCTCCGGGCTCGCCGCCGGGACGGCCACCGCGCTCGGCATCTTCCTGGTCGCCTCGGCGGTGGACCGCGGGATCGACCCCGGCACGGCCGGGCTGATGCTGACCCTCGGCAGCGTCGTCGGGCTGTCGGTGCGGATGCTGCACGGGTGGCTGGCCGACTTCCGAGAGCAGGCTCGCCGGAACGAGTACCAGCACCGCTCGGGCGGCCACGTCGCCGTCGTCGCGGCGAGCCTCGCCGCGGGCGCCGGCGGGTTCCTGCTGCTCGCCGTGCCCGGGACGCCCGCGCTGGTCGTCGGGGTGGTGCTGGCGTTCGGGCTGGGCTGGGCGTGGCCGGGTCTGCTGCAGTTCGCCGTGGTGCGGCTCAACCCGTCCGCCCCGGCCGCGGCGACGTCGATCGTGCAGGTTTGTGTCTACGCCGGCGGTTTCGCCGGACCGATCGCCTTCGGCTCGCTCGCCACCCACGCGGGCTTCCCGACCGCGTGGACGGTCAACGCCGTCGCGATGCTGGTGTCGGCGGCGTTGATGCTGGTCGGGCGACGGATGCTGGTCGCGCACGCGCGTCGCCGAGCGGAAACAGGGCCGGAACTGTCGGGGTGATAGGGCACAGTGGCGTCCGCTCAGGCCTTTCGAGGGGGACATCACGATGCCGGACGCGATCCGCGCCACGGGACTGGTCAAGACCTACGGGTCGCTGCGGGCACTGGACGGGGTGGACCTGTCGGTGCCGGAGGGGACGGTGCTGGGCCTGTTGGGCCCGAACGGCGCCGGGAAGACCACGGTCGTCCGGGTGCTGACCACACTGCTGACGCCGGACGCGGGCGAGGCCACCGTCGCCGGCGTGGACGTGCTGGCCGACCCCGCCGCGGTGCGGAGCCGGATCGGCCTGTCCGGGCAGTACGCGGCGGTCGACGAGTACCTGACGGGCTTCGAGAACCTGGAGATGGTCGGGCGGCTCTACCACCTGGGGCGCCGCCGGGCCCGGGAGCGGGCCCGTGAGCTGCTGGCCGACTTCGGCCTGACCGACGCCGCGGACCGTCCGGCCCGGACCTACTCCGGCGGGATGCGCCGCCGGCTCGACCTGGCCGGGGCGCTCGTCGCCGACCCGCCGGTGCTGCTGCTCGACGAGCCGACCACCGGGCTGGACCCGCGTAGCCGCAACGACCTGTGGGACGTGATCCGCGGGCTCGTCGCGCGCGGGACGACGCTGCTGCTCACCACCCAGTACCTGGAGGAGGCCGACGCGCTGGCCGACGAGATCGTGGTCATCGACCACGGCCGGGTCATCGCCCGCGGCACCGCGGACGAGCTGAAGTCCCAGGTCGGCGGTGAACGCCTCGAGGTGACCGTCAGCGCGGGCGCGGACCTCGACGCGACCGCGGCGGACCTGGCCCCGCTCGGCGTCGGCGAGGCCGTGCTCGACCGGCACCGGCGTTCGCTGACCATGCCGGTCAGCGGCGGGGTCGACGTGCTGCGTGCCGCGCTGGACCGGCTCGCCGACTCCGGCACCAAGGTCGACGACGCGGGGCTGCGCCGCCCGACGCTCGACGACGTCTTCCTCACCCTGACCGGGCGCCCCGCCGACGAGGCGGACCAGGCCGAGGAGCCGACCCCGTGAACGCCGCCGCCACCATGCTCGCCGACGCCTCCGTCGTCGCGAAGCGCAACCTGATCAAGATCAAGCGGGTGCCGGACCTGCTGGTCTTCACGACCCTGTCCCCGATCATGTTCGTGCTGCTGTTCGCCTACGTCTTCGGCGGCGCGATCGACCCGACCGGCGGTGGGGCCGGGTACCGCGAGTTCCTGATGGCCGGGATCTTCGCGCAGACCGTCATCTTCGGGGCCACGAACACCGGAGCCGGGCTCGCCGAGGACGTCAAGAAGGGCATCATCGAGCGGTTCCGCTCGCTGCCGATGTCGTCGTCGGCGGTGCTGACCGGCCGGACCCTGTCCGACGTGGTGAACAACCTGATCGTGCTGGTCGTGATGTCGCTGACCGGGCTGCTGGTCGGCTGGCGCATCCACACCTCGGTCGGCGAGGCGCTCGCCGGGTTCGCGGTGCTGATCGTGTTCGCCTACGCGTTCTCGTGGGTGATGGCGTTCGTCGGGCTGCTGGTGCCGAGCCCGGAGGTCGTGAACAACGCGTCGTTCATCGTGATCTTCCCGGTGACGTTCCTGGCGAACACCTTCGTGCCGCTGAACTCGCTGCCGGGGCCGCTGCGGGTGTTCGCCGAGTGGAACCCGGTGTCGGCGGTCACCGCGGCCGCGCGGACCCTGTTCGGCAACGACGGCGCGATCCCGGCGTCGGCGTCCGCCTCCGACGCCTGGCCGCTGCAGCACCCGGTGCTCTACGTGCTGATCTGGTCGGTCGTGATCGTCGCGGTGTTCGCACCGCTGGCGAGCCGGCAGTACCGGCGGGCCGCGAGCCGCTGACCCCGCTGCCGCCGGTGCTGCTGCTGCCGGACCCGTCGAAGCGGCGACCGGCCTCGATCCAGTTGGGCCGCCGCTGCTGGGCGTGCCGGCCCCGGCGGTGGGGCCGGCGGTCTGACCTCGGACGTGGGGAGGCCCTCCCCGGGCGTCCCCGGGGAGGGCCTCGTCGTCCGTCGGGACGCTCGTCGTGCGTGACCACTCCGGCGACTGCGCGGGCGCGTCGCCGTGGAGCGTCCCGGCGTACGGGTGGTGGGTCAGCTGCCGCTGCAGCTCACGACGGCGTAGGGACCCGAGCTGGTCGAGGAGGTGAGCTCCTCGCCGTTGCGCAGGATGCGGCAGGTGATCTCGCCGTTCCCGCCGGACCCGGACTGGGCCACCAGCGACAGCGGCTGGACGGTGAAGACACCGCTGTCGAAGGTGACCTCCTTGGTCCAGGGCAGCGAGGTCCCGTTGACCTGCTCCATGCCCATCTTGTCGTCCTTGACGTAGGTGATGTTCCCGGCGGTGCCGGACCCGGTGACCTCGTAGGTGATCACGTCGCCGCCGGTGGACGCGGCGGGGGCCGACGCGACGGCGTCGGACTCGGGCGCGGTCACGGCCGGCGCGGCCGGGGCCGCCGTCGGCGGGGTCGTCGGCAGGCCGGAGACCGCCGCGGCGACGACCGAGGCGTAGGCGATGCAGATGACCAGGCCGATCGCCGAGAGCACGGTGCCCGCGATCGCGACGCCGCGGTTGTCCGCGCGGCCCCTGCTCGCCCGGACGACACCGAGCACACCGAACAGCAGGCCCAGGAGCACCAGCGGCCAGGCGATCATCCCGATGATCGGGATGAAGGAGAACAGCAGGCCCAGGATGCCGAGCACCAGCGCGGTGACGCCGAAGCCGTTGCGCGGCGCGCCGGCCGGTGCGACGACGGGGGCCGCCGTGCGCTGCTGCGGGACGCCGGCCCGCTGGGCCGCGCTCGGCCAGGGCTGCGCGCCGGCGGCCTGCTGCCGGGGGCCGCGGTCCTGCTGCGGCAGCCCACCGGGGTTGGTGCGGCCGAAGGGCGGCCCGCCGAAGGGGACCTCGGGGTGGCCGTCGTAGTACGGGTTCGGGTACCCGCCGGAGTGCTGCGGCCGGGGCTGGTGGTGCGGCGCCCAGCCCTGCGGAGCGGCGCCGCGCGGGTCCTGCGCGTACTGCTGCTGGTGGCGGCCGGGGCCCTGGGGCCCCGGGTTCTGCTGCGGGACGCGGTGCGGGCCGGACTGCTGCTGCGGCGGGCCGGAGAGGTCCGGGGCGCCGTGGCGGTTCTGCGGAGTGGTCACGTCACGGCTGTCGCGGCGACGACGGCCCGCGTATCAGCCGACCCACGCTTATCAACAAATGTGAGGACAGGTCCGTTCAGCCGTGCAGGTACTGGACCGAACAGGTCAGTCGAGGCGGCCGGGCAGTGCGCGGACGCCGGTCGGTGCGTGGACCTTCGCGTCGTCGTCGAACGGCGGGTGGCGCCATCCCGACGTGCCGACCAGCGCCGTTCCGCTCACCTGCCGCCGACCAGCCCGCGCAGCGCCGCGGCGGCCGCGACCGATCCCGCGACGGTCGTAGGTGAGCACCCGGTGGGTCACGGCCGGCTCGTCGACGAGCATCCGCGCCGCGCCCGCCTCGGACGCACCGCCCTGGATCAGCAGCAGCGGCGGTCCCGAGCCGGTCACCTCGTGGTGCAGGGGCACGCGTCCTCCCGGGGCGGTCTCGGGGCGACCGGGCAGCCGACCGTTTGCCAGGATGGACGTCATGCGTACCCGACCGCACCTCGCGTCGTGACCGATCTCGCCCCGGCGGTGCGCCGGGTCCTGGACTGGCCGGTCGACCACGTGGGCGCCGCCGTCGTCGCCGCGGACGGCACGGTCCTCGCCACCGCGGGCGACACCGACCGCGAGTTCGGGCTGGCCTCGGTGACCAAGCTGCTCTCGGCCTACGCGGCACTCGTCGCGGTCGAGGAGGGCGCCGTCGACTGGGACGACGCGGCCGGCCCGGACGGCGCGACCGTGCGGCACCTGATCGCGCACACCTCGGGCCTGGCGTTCGACACCGACGAGGTCAAGGCCGCCCCCGGTGAGAAGCGGATCTACTCCAACACCGGCTTCGCGGTGCTCGCCGAGACCATCGCGGCCGCCACCGGCATCGGGTTCGCCGAGTACCTGCACGAGGCCGTCTGCACCCCGCTCGGGATGGGGCACACCCGGCTGGAGGGCTCCGCGGGCGCCGGTGCCGTGTCGACCGTCGACGACCTGGCGCGCTTCGCCGCGGAGCTGCAGGCCCCGCAGCTGCTGGACCCGCGGACCGTCGCCGAGGCGACCACGGTCGCCTACCCCGGCCTCGACGGGCTCCTGCCGGGCTACGGCCGGCAGAAGCCGAACGACTGGGGCCTCGGCCTGGAGATCCGCGACGGCAAGTCCCCGCACTGGACCGGGGAGGGCTCGTCGCCGCGGGCCTTCGGGCACTTCGGCCAGTCCGGCACCTTCCTGTGGGTCGACCCGGACGCGGGCGCCGCGGCCGTCGTGCTGACCGACCGGGACTTCGGGCCGTGGGCGATCGAGGCGTGGACGCCGTGGACGGACGGGGTGCTGGCGGCGCTGCCCCGCCCCTGACCTGCGACGGGAGCGCGCCCGGAGAAATCCCGGGTGGCCGGGAATGATCCCGGCCCCCCGCCCGTTGGAACGACTGTCCGAGCCGGGCGAACCGAGTCCCCGGGCCGCAATAGACAACCGCCGCCGTGGAATTCCGTTCGGCTGGAGCCGCGGTGCGCCACTCGCCGCGAGGCGACCGGCGTCCGGTTCGGACCCCATACCTGCCCTTCCCGAAATCCCCTCGACGACGCCTGCGAGGCCGGTCACCATGGTCGGCGCACGCCCGGTCCCGGGCGAGCAGGCAGACTGAACGAACGATGTCCAGCGAACCCGTCCCGTCTCCGACTTCCGCACAGCCGTCGTCGCACGACCGTCCGCGCCGACCCCGCCGCCGTCCCGGCGCACGGGGCGACCACCAGCCGCGCGGCGGGAGCTCCGGCACCCCGCAGGACACACCTCCACACGAGACCACCTCATCGGACCTCGCCGCAGCGCAGGCCGCCCCCGGGACGGAGGGCGCCGCGCGCGGCGTCCCGGCCCGCGATCAGCAGCGCCGCCGTGCATCGACGCAGCGCCGCCGCGGGCCTCGGGGTCGGCGCGCTGCCGTCACGGCGCCCGGCCCCGACCAGCCCGGCCGTCGCGGCCCCGACCGCGACGGCCCGGACCAGACGGGCCCCGCCCCGGCCGGGGAGACCGACGCCGGCCGCCCGCGCCGTCGCGCCGGCGACGGCCGCGACTCCGCCGAGCCGCCGCTCCCCCCGCTCGACGACGCCGAGCTCGCCGCCCTGCGCGAGCGCCTCGACGCGCTCGGCCCGGCCGAGGCCGAGCGGCTGCGCGGCCGGCTGGACCGGGCCCGCGACGGGCGCGCCCAGCAGCGGGTCGCCGATGCCGTCGCGAAGGCCGAGCACCGCGTGGAGCGCCGCCGCGCCGCGCTGCCGCGGATCTCCTACCCCGCGACGCTGCCGGTCTCCGCGCGCCGCGAGGAGATCGCCGACGCGATCCGCGACAACCAGGTCGTGATCGTCGCCGGAGAGACCGGATCCGGGAAGACGACGCAGCTGCCGAAGATCTGCCTCGAGCTGGGCCGCGGTGTGCACGGGATGATCGGGCACACCCAGCCGCGGCGGCTCGCCGCGCGCACCGTCGCCACCCGGATCGCCGAGGAGCTGGGCGTCGAGCTCGGCGGGGCGGTCGGCTGGAAGGTCCGGTTCACCGACGCCGTCGGCGACTCCACCATGGTCAAGCTGATGACCGACGGCATCCTGCTGGCCGAGCTGGCCGGCGACAAGGACCTGCTGGCCTACGACACGCTGATCATCGACGAGGCGCACGAGCGCAGCCTCAACATCGACTTCATCCTCGGGTACCTCACCCGGCTGCTCCCCCGCCGTCCCGACCTCAAGGTCGTCATCACCTCGGCGACGATCGACCCGGAGCGCTTCGCCCGGCACTTCGGCGCGGCCACCGACGGCGGGGACCCGACCCCGGCCCCGATCGTCGAGGTCTCGGGACGCACGTTCCCGGTCGAGGTGCGCTACCGCCCCGTCGTCGACCCGGACGACCCGGACGCCGACCCCGACCGCGAGTTGGACGACGCGATCGGCGACGCCGTCGTCGAACTCCAGCGCGAGGGCCCCGGCGACGTGCTGGTGTTCCTGCCCGGTGAGCGCGAGATCCGCGAGGCCACCGAGGCCCTGGAGCGGCGCAACCTGCGGAACACCGAGATCCTGCCGCTCTACGCCCGCCTCTCGACGGCCGAGCAGCAGCACGTCTGGGCGCCGCACGCCGGCAACCGGGTCGTGCTGGCCACCAACGTCGCCGAGACCTCGCTGACCGTCCCCGGCGTCCGCTACGTCGTCGACACCGGCACCGCGCGCATCTCGCGCTACTCGCGCCGGCTCAAGGTGCAGCGGCTGCCGATCGAGAAGATCTCCCAGGCCTCGGCGAACCAGCGGTCCGGGCGCTGCGGCCGTACCTCCGACGGCATCGCGATCCGGCTCTACGCCGTCGACGACTTCGACGCCCGCCCCGAGTTCACCGACCCGGAGATCCTGCGGACCAACCTGGCCTCGGTCGTGCTGCAGATGATCGCGCTGGATCTCGGCGAGATCTCCGAGTTCCCGTTCGTCGAGCCGCCGGACCGCCGCGCCGTCGCCGACGGCCTCGACCTGCTGCACGAGCTCGGGGCGCTCCGCCCCGACCGGCGCTCGCTGACCGCGGTCGGGCACTCGCTGGCCCGGCTCCCGGTGGACCCCCGGCTGGGCCGGATGCTGGTCGAGGCGCACCGCAACGGCTGCCTGCGCGAGGTGCTGGTCATCGCCGCCGCACTGAGCGTGCAGGACCCGCGCGAGCGGCCCACCGAGCAGCGCCAGGCCGCCGACGACAAGCACCGCCGCTTCGGTGAGGACGGCTCGGACTTCCTGGCCTACCTGCGGCTGTGGGACCACCTGAACGCCCGCCGCGACGAGCTGTCGGGCAGCCGGTTCCGCCGCGAGCTGCGCGAGGACTTCCTGCACTACCTGCGGGTGCGCGAGTGGTGGGACCTGCACGGCCAGCTCCGCCAGGCCGCCCGCAGCTCCGGCATGGACGGAGGCGACCACGACCCCGAATGGCCTCGTCACGCCGACCGGATCCACCAGTCCGTCCTGGCCGGGCTGCTGTCGCAGGTCGGCATGCAGGACCCCCTCTCCGAGAAGGTCAGAGGGAAGGGCGGTGGGGACGGTAGAGACGGGAAGAAGGAGCGGAGGGGTCCGAAGGACTACCTCGGCGCCCGCGGCGCGAAGTTCGCGATCTGGCCCGGCTCGGGACTGGCGCGCAAGCCCCCGCGCTGGGTGATGGCCGCCGAACTCGTCGAGACGACGAGATTGTGGGCCCGCACGGTCGCCCCGGTGCAGCCGGACTGGATCGAGCCCCTCGCCGGACATCTCGTCAAGAAGACGTATTCAGAACCGCGCTGGTCACGCAAGCGCGCGTCGGCGGTCGCGACCGAGCGGGTCACCCTGCACGGCCTGCCGCTGGTCGCCGACCGCAGCGTCGCCTACGGCCGGATCGACGCCGAGGTGAGCCGCGACCTGTTCCTGCGGCACGCCCTCGTCGAGGGCGACTGGGACACCCGGCACCCGTTCTTCCACGCCAACCGGGAGCTGCTCGACAGCGTCGAGGAGCTGGAGCACCGGGCGCGGCGCCGCGACCTCGTCGTCGACGAGGACACCCTGTTCGCCTTCTACGACGAGCGGGTCCCCGCCGACGTCGTCTCCGGTGCGCACTTCGACCGGTGGTGGAAGAAGGAGTCGAGGCAGGCCCCGGACCGGCTGACCTACACCGAGGAGATGCTGGCGACCGAGGCCGCGAAGCAGGTCGACCGCGCCCACTACCCCGACCACGTCGAGGCGGGCGGGCTGACCCTGCCGCTGTCCTACGCGTTCGAGCCCGGCCACCGCGAGGACGGCGTGACCGTCGACGTGCCGGTGGCCGCGCTCAACCAGGTCGACCCGACGCCGTTCACCTGGCAGGTGCCCGGGCTGCGCGAGGAGCTCGTCACCGCGCTGATCCGGACGCTGCCGCGGAACCTGCGCCGCAACTTCTCCCCCGCCCCGGACCACGCGAAGGCGGTGCTCGCCCGGCTGCGCGGCGAGACCGGCCGGCGCCCGCTGCTGGACGTCCTGGAGGACGAGCTCGGCCGGATGCGCGACGTGCACATCCGGCGCGAGGACTGGGAGCTGGAGCGGCTGCCCGAGCATCTGACGGTGACCTTCCGGGTGCTCGACGAGTCCGGTGCCGAGCTGGCCCGCGACACCGACCTGGACCGGCTGCGCCGCGCCCTCGCCCCGAAGGTCCGCGAGGAGCTGGCCGCCGCGGGCAGCGACGTCGAGGCGACCGGGCTGACGTCGTGGACGATCGGCGAGCTCCCCCGCGAGCTGCCGATCCGGCGCGGCGCGCACACGGTCACCGGCTACCCGGGCCTGCGCGACCGCGGCACGAGCGCCGACGTCCGGGTGTACGCGACGGCGCCCGAGCGCGATCCCGCCCACCACCGCGGCGCCCGGCGGCTCCTGCTGCTCGACACCACCCACCCGGGGAAGCAGGTGCAGCGCGGCCTGGACAACCGGGCGCGGCTGGCCCTGTCGCGCAACCCGCACGGCTCGCTCGACGCCCTGCTCGACGACTGCACCACCGCCGCGGCCGACCACCTGATGGCCCGTGGCGGGGGCGACCCGTTCGACGAGGCGCAGTACGCGCGACTCGCGGAGCTGCTGCGGATGCGGCTGCCGTCGACGACGCTGCAGGTCCTCGACGCCGTGCGCGGCGCGCTGGAGGTCTGGCACCGGGTCGGTGCGGAGCTGGCGGACCTGCGCGGCCCCGCCACCCGCGACGGCGTCGCCGACGTGACGGCGGTCGCGGGCCGGCTGACCGCACCGGGCTTCGTCACCGCCGCCGGGGCGACCCGGATCGGCGACGTGAAGCGCTACCTGCAGGGCTGCGAGCTGCGCCTGGAGAAGCTGCGCGCCGACCCCGCCCGCGACGCCCGCTGGACCGCCGAGATCGCGCCGGTCGAGGCGGAGTACCGCGGTCTGCTGGCCGCCCTGCCCGAGCACACGCCGCCGTCGCCCGCGCTGCGCGAGATCGGCTGGATGGTCGAGGAGCTGCGCATCTCGCTGTACGCGCACCCGATGAAGACCCGCCATCCGGTGTCGGTGCAGCGGATCGAGCGGGCGATCGACGCGCTCTGAGGCGTGACTGTCGGGGGTCGCAGGCACACTGCCGCCATGACCGATGCACCCATCGCCAGGTTCGCACTGTTCGCGCTCGACTGCCCGGACCCGGTGGCCCTCGCCCGGTTCTACTCGGCGATCACCGGCTGGCCGATCGGCGGGCCCACCGACACCGACCCCGACTGGGTCGAGCTCGACCCGGGCGCGGCCGGCGCCACCCTGGCCTTCCAGCAGATCTCCGAGGGGGAGTTCACCCCGCCCGAGTGGCCCGGGCAGGTGCGCCCGCAGCGCGGGCACGTCGACTTCAACGTGCCCGACCTCGACGCCGGGGAGGCCGCGGTGCTGGCGCTCGGGGCCACCAAGCACGAGGTCCAGCCCGCACCGGACAGCTTCCGGGTCTTCCTCGACCCGATCGGACACCCGTTCTGCCTGGTCCGGGAGTAGTCCCGGAGGCGCGGGCTCAGCGCAGCTCGCGGAAGAACGCGCGCACGTCGGCGACCAGCAGCTCCGGCTCCTCCAGGGCCGCGAAGTGCCCGCCACGGTCCACCTCGGTCCAGCGGGTGATGCGGTGCGCGGGCTCGGCGTAGCGCCGGATCCCGACGTCGTGCGCGAACTGGATCACCCCGGTCGGGACGCCGGAGGGCTGCTCGGGCTCGCCCCAGCTGCCGGCGTCGAGCGCGTAGCCGACGTAGGCCGACGACCCGGCCGTGCCGGTCAGCCAGTAGAGCATCACGTTGGTCAGCAGCCGGTCGCGGTCGAGGATGCGGTCGGGCAGCTCGTGCCGCGGGTGGGTCCACTCCCGGAACTTGTCCAGGATCCAGGCGAGCTGCCCGACCGGGGAGTCGGTGAGCGCGGCGCCGACGAGCTGCGGCCGGGTGGACTGGATCGCGATGTAGCCGAACTCCTCCTGCATGAAGGCACCGATCCGCCGCACGCGGTCGCGTTCGGCGTCGGTCAGCGCGGCCGTCTCGTCGTCGGTCAGGGCGTGCATCGGCGCGCCGAGGCTGCCGTTCACGTGCACACCGACCACGCGGTCCGGTGCGACCCGGGCGACCTCGGGGGCGACGGCGGCCCCGATGTCGCCGCCCTGGGTGCCGTAGCGGTCGTACCCGAGCCGGCGCATCAGCTCGTCCCAGGCCCGGGCGATCCGGGCGGTCGTCCACCCGTCGTCGGCGACGGGGCCGGAGAAGCCGAATCCCGGCAGCGACGGGACCACCACGTGGAACGCGTCCGCCGGGTCGCCACCGTGGGCCGCGGGGTCGGTCAGCGGACCGATGACGTCGAGGAACTCCACGACCGAGCCCGGCCACCCGTGGGTGAGCACCAGCGGTAGGGCGCCCGGTTCCGGGGAGCGGACGTGCAGGGCGTGGACGTCCTGCCCGTCGATGGTGGTCGTGAGCTGCGGGTACGCGTTGATCCCCGCCTCGGCGGCGCGCCAGTCGTAGTGGTCGCGCCAGTGCGCCACGATCTCGGCGAGGTAGGAGACGGGGACGCCGGTGTCCCATCCGTCGCCCGGCAGCGGGGCGGGGAGGCGGGTCCGGGAGAGCCGGTCGGCCAGGTCGTCGAGCTGTTCCTGCGGGACGTCGATCCGGAACGGGTGGACGGTCTCGTCGGTCATGGGTCCACTGAACCGGACGACCCGGACGGTTCCTGTCCTCGTCGGGCACAGCGGGATCGACGGATCGGTGTGAGGATCAGGTCTCCGTCGACGGCGAGGGGCCCGCGATCATGACCGCACCGACCACCCCGTACACCGAACTCGGCGAGGCCCTGGGCACCGACTTCTTCTCGGTGCGCGACCAGTTCACCGACGAGCAGTGGCAGCGCTTCGCCGACACCCGCACGTTCGTCGACGCCGAGGTCCTCCCCGGCATCAACGACTACTGGGAGCGCGCCGAGCTGCCCTGGCACCTGTTCCGGCGGCTACCGGAGCTCGGGATCGTCGGCGAGGACATCCAGGGCTACGGCGCGGCCGGGATGAGCCCGCTCGCGCTCGGCCTCGTGCACATGGAGCTGCACCGCGGCGACGGCTCGCTCGGCACCTTCCTCGGGGTGCACGCGGGCCTGGCGATGAAGGCGATCGCGATGTGCGGCTCGGAGGAGCAGAAGCAGCGCTGGCTGCCGGCGATGTCGACACTGGACAAGCTGGGTGCGTTCGCGCTGACCGAACCGATGCACGGTTCGGACTCGGTCGCGCTGGGGACCACCGCGACCCGCGACGGCGACCACTGGGTGCTGCGCGGGTCGAAGCGCTGGATCGGCAACGGCAGCGTCGCGGACCTGGTGGTCGTGTGGGCGCGCGACACCGACTCCGGCGAGGTGCTCGGGTTCGTCGTCGAGACCCCGGCGGAGGGCTACGAGGCCACCGTCATCCCGGGCAAGGTGTCGCTGCGGGCGCTCTGGCAGGCCGACATCGAGCTGGACGGGGTCCGGGTGCCGGAGGAGAACCGGCTGGCGCAGGCGCGGACCTTCGCCGACTGCGCCGCCGTGCTCGCCACCACCCGCGGCACCTGCGCCTGGATGGCCCTGGGCCACGCGACCGCCGGCTACGACGCCGCCCTCCGCTACTCCCTGGAGCGCGAGCAGTTCGGCAAGCCGCTGGCGAGCTTCCAGATCGTGCAGCAGCGGCTCGTCGCGATGCTCGCCGACCTGACCGGGATGCAGCTCTACTGCATGCAGTCAGCCCGGCTCGCCGAGGTGGGGAAGCTGTCGCCGACCGTCGCGGGGCTGGCGAAGATGCACAACACCCGGACCGCCCGCAAGATCCTCTCCGAGGCCCGGGACCTGCTCGGCGGCAACGGGATCCTGCTGGAGCACCACGTCGTGCGGCACTGGGCCGACATCGAGGCCATCCACACCTTCGAGGGCACCGAGACGATCCAGACCCTCATCGTCGGCCGGGACGTGACCGGGATCAGCGCGTTCACCTGATCCCGGCGGGAGGGGTCAGGCGGCCAGGTCGCGGGGGCCGGGGGTATCACGGCCGAAGCGGCGGGCCAGGTCGGCCTCGACGCGGCGGTCCGAGCGGCGCTCCAGCCACCGCCGCCCCCGTGCGGTCCGCGCGACGAGCAGCGACTCGACCAGGTTGCGCAGCACCTGCGACGGCCACATCCACGCCGCGGTCACCGGCAGGTCCAGGTCGCGCAGGCCCTCGGCGCGCAGGAACACCCGCAGCAGCGACAGCAGCCGCCGTCGCTCCCAGGCGCCGCGGAGCCGGTCGGCGGGGCCACCGGTCCGCTCGCTGCGCAGCCCCTCGACGAGCGCGCCCGCGAGCAGCGGGCCTGCGGGGGTGACGTCGCCCTGGGCCAGCACGATGTGGTGGTTGAACGCGTTCTGGGCGCGCTCGGTGTCGAACAGCCAGTCGCCGTCGACGCCCATCAGCCACCCGACGTAGCGCCACAGGTGCATGATCGCGTCGCCGTCGGCGCGCGGGACGTGCCGTCCGAGCAGCCGGCAGCCGAGGATCGCGGTGCTGTTGAACAGCCCGAGCGTGGCCGCGGCGTCGGCCTGGTTGATCGGCAGCCCGTGGGTGGCGACGTCGTAGCGGTCGCCCCGCTCGAAGCGCTCCGCGACGAGCGCGTGCATGGCGCGCACGTGCAGCGTCGCCGCCCAGCCCTCCCCGCCGGGCTCCATGCCGCCGGGACGGCTGACCGCGAACGCCCACGCCTGGGTCTCCCCGAGGCGGCGCATCGCGCCGGCGCCGGTGAGCCCGCCGGTGCGGACGAGCAGCTCGGTGGGGCCGCCGTAGCGGTAGCCGCCGATCAGCGAGAGCCCCAGCAGCACGTCGTCGCGGCTGCGGCCGAGCCTGCGGTAGGCGCGGGCGCCGCGTTCGAGCAGGTCCCGGTCGAGCCAGTCCGGGTCCGGGGTGACCGCGGCGAGGAAGTCCCGCAACGCGGGCGGCGCGTCGGCCGGCGCGGCGCCCGCGGCCAGCGCGGTGTGCAGTGCCCGCATGGTCGCGCGGCCGGCGTCACCGCTGTCGGCCCGACCGCGGTCGCGGCCCATCGCGCGGGCCAGCGCGGCGCCGGTCTCGTCGCGGGTGAGCATCCGGCGGCCGATCTCGGCGAGCAGCGCGGGGTCGGGGTCGCGGACCCCGGCGACCAGGCCGAGCGGACGGGCGATCCTCGCCGCGCGCTCGGGCGCACTGCGGAAGCGTCGCGGGGCGACGGGCGGCTCTGCCAGCATGGACCGATGCTGACACGAGCGAATGCTCGCCTTCAACGCGCGTTCCGGGGCACCCGGTGAGCGGCCGCGGGGCCCGGCGGCGCGAGCCGCGCCAGGAGCGCTCGCGGGCGATGGTGGAGCGGATCGTCGCGGCGGGCCGGGACGTGCTGGTCACCCGCGGGTACGACGGCGCGTCGACGAACCGGATCGCGGCCGCCGCCGGCGTGTCCCCCGGGTCGCTCTACCAGTACTTCCCGGACAAGGACGCGGTGCTGACCGAGGTGCTGGACCGCTACCTCGACGCGATGGAGGCTCGCGTCTCGCGCGAGTTCCTCGACTCGGTCGCCGCGGCCGGACCGGGGGCGGGCACCGCGCCGGCGGTGCGCGCGACCCTGGAGGCGCTGCTCGACACGTTCGGCGAGGAGCCGGACCTGCTGCGGGTGATCGTCGAGCAGCTGCCGCGCTCCCCCGGCGGGCGCCGGGCCGCGTTCGCCGCCCGGATCGACGACCTGGTCACCACGGTGCTGCTCACCCGCGGCGCCGGGGACACCGAGGCGGCGCGGGCCGCGGCGTGGACGGTCGTGCGGACCGTCGAGCACCTGACCACCGGCTACGTGCTGGAGCGGCCCGGGTTCGCGCGGGCGGTCGTCGTCGACGAGCTGACCGCGCTGGTCGCGGGCTACCTCGACGCGCGCCTGTCCGGCGGGCGGGTGGCGTCGGACGGGTCGTCCTGACCGGCCTCGACCGGGAGCCCGGCCGCGGCCCAGGCGCGGAACCCGCCGTCGACGTCGGTGGCCCGGTGCAGCCCGATGTCCTGCAGCGACGCGGCGGCCAGGCTGGAGCTGTAGCCCTCCGAGCAGAACAGCACCCAGGCCACGTCGTGGTCGACGGCCTCGGGGACGCGGGCGTCGGAGGTCGGGTCGAGGCGCCACTCCAGGTGGTTGCGCTCGATGACCAGCGCGCCCGGGATCTGCCCCTCCTCGCGGCGCTGCCATCCCGGCCGGGTGTCGACCAGGTGCGCCCCGGCGGCGGCGAGCTCCGCGGCCCGCCGCGGGTCGGGCCGGTCGAGCCGGGCGCGGGCGGCGGCGAGCAGGTCGGCGACGGTGCGGCTCATCCCACACCCTGGCCGGGTTCGACGAGCTCGGTGCGGGTGCGGCGCAGGCGCTGGTGCCCGGTGGTGCCCGCGACCTCCTCGACGTCGTAGTACGACATCGCCGACAGCGGCGGCGAGTAGGCGTGCACGCTCACCGCGGGTGCGTCGGCGGTGTTCGCGACGTCGTGCACGTGGCCCAGCGGGAACCCGGCGCCGCGGCCGTGGCGCAGGGTGCGGGTGCGCAGCCCGGACGGGCCGCTCCAGCGGCGCTCGGTCAGCGAGCCGGACACGACGGTGAGGGCGCCGAGCGACCCGGCGTGGTCGTGCAGCTCCGCGATCTGCTCGGTGGCCCAGCTGATCAGCCAGACGTCGACGAAGCCGTCGCTGCGCAGCAGCCGGTACCAGCGGCGGTCCGGGTCGACGACGACCTCGTGCCCCCCGGAGCGCACCTCGGCGGCGATCTCGCGGGTCAGCTCCTGCAGGTCCTCGAGACCGTACGGGGTGGGCGCGGTGACGGGTCGCGCGTGCGGAACGCGCAGGCGGGCGGGGCGGGACGCGGGCAGGGAGGCAGGCGCGGACACGGTGGTGCTCCAGGGAAAGGTCGGACGAGCGTGGTCGGGGGACTCAGCTCGGGCGACAGCCCTGGTCGAAGTGGTCGGCGCGACGGGTGCCCCACAGGGGTCCGAGGGTCGCTGCCTGACTCATGTCGGGAATGGCATCACAGCGGTGGGCACCGTTTCAACCCGCCGTCCGGCCCGCGGGAGGACCCCGCAGGTGTCCGGACAGGTCGGGAGGTCAGACGCCGTCGTCGTCGGACATCCCTATCACGGTGTCGAGGCCCGACAGCACCAGCGAGCGACGGGCCTGACTGCCGGCGGGCGCGACGAGGGTGAGCGCCGCCCCGTGGGTGCGCATCCGGCGCGCGACCTCCGACAGCAGAGCCATCCCGGCGCTGCTGACGAACGCCTCCCCCGGCAGGTTCAGCGTGATGGGCAGCCCGCGGTCGACGTGCTCCATCAGCGGGGCCCGGATCGCCGAGACCCCACCGAGGTCGAGGTCCCCGACGATCCCGATCCGCACACCGTGCGCGTCCGGGACGGCACGCAGCCGGGCCCGGACGGTGCCGTCGTCGCCGTCGCCGGACGGGGTGTCGACCCGGTCGCGGTCCGGTTCGGGCTCCCCGGCGACGAACTCCACCGGCGGGCCCGCGCCCGGGGTGCCCACCTCGACCGGGATCGCGGGCAGCAGGAACCGCACGGTGGTGCCGGAGTCCGACGGGTCGATGTGCACGTCCCCGGCGAGTTCGCGGATGAGCGCGATACCGCGGCCGCGGTAGCCGGGGTCGGGCGGCGGGGGCCGCCAGCGTCCGCCGTCGGTGACGCGCACCGCGACCGAGCCGTCCGCGGTCAGCGCCAGGTCGAGACCGACCCCGGCCCGCCCGTCGGTGTCCTCGGGCAGGTAGGCGTGCTCGATGGAGTTGGTGGCGGCCTCGCCGACGGTCAGCTGCAGGTCGCTGACCGCGTCCGGGCCCATCCCGCACTGCGCGGCCCAGGCTGCCACCGCGCGGCGCAGCGGGGCGAGCCGCTTCGGGTCGGCCTCGATCGCGATCCGCAGCGGCGGCGGCATGAGCCGCGCGACGACGACGACCGTGTCGTCGGGGATGACCATCCCCTCGGACATGCGGTGCAGCAGCGTGTCCGCCATGTCGCGGGGCTGCGCGGCGGACAGCTCGTCGAACGCGGCGGACAGCCGGGCCAGGCCGTCGTCGATGATCTCGTCGCGGCGCTCGAACAGGCCGTCGGAGCAGAGCAGGATCGTCTCGCCGGGCTCCATCCGGTCGACGGCCTCGGGGAACGGGGGCCGCCCGGAGATCCCCAGCGGCACGCCGCGGCCCTCGGACAGGGTCCGCACCCCGTCCGGGCCCGCGACCAGCGGCGGGGGGTGGCCCGCACTGGCGTAGCGCATCTCGCCGGTCCCGGTGTCGATCGTCGCGATGGCCACGGTGCTGGCCATCGCCCCGCGCACCCGCAGCGCGTACTGGTCGAGCTGCTCGAGCGCCCGCGCCGGGGGCTGGCCGTTGACCAGGTTCGACGCGACCGCGGACCGCAGCTGGCCCATCACCGCGGCCGCCGCCGGACCGCGGCCGACGACGTCGCCCACGACGAGCGCCACCAGGTCGTCGCCGAGGTCCAGGACGTCGAACCAGTCGCCACCGGCCTCGGTGCCCTGGGTGCCGGGGCGGTAGCGGGTGGCCAGCGACAGCCGTTCGATGTCGGGCAGGCGCTGGGGCAGCAGGCTGCGCTGCAGGGTGACCGCGACCTCGTGCTCGGCCTGGTGCAGCTGGGCGCGGACGATCGCCTGCGCGCACTGGTTGGCCAGGGTCAGCACGAAGCTGCGCTGCTCGGGGGTGAACACCGGCTCGACCGGGAACCGCAGCCCGATGACCCCGATCGGGCGGGCCGCGACCATCAGCGGCACCGCGGTGTGCACCGGGTAGCGGCGCACCTCGCCGTCGGCGGGCCCGGCCGCGTTCCAGATCGGCTCGCCGCTGCTGACCGCGCGGCTCAGCGGGTGCGCGCGGCCGGGGGTGCGCATCGGCGGGCCGTCGGCGGGCCAGCCGGCCTCCCGGAGCAGCGAGAGCGCGCCGCCCTCGTCGACGACGAGCACCGCGACCGCGTCGGCCCCGATCGAGATCCGGCCGTGCTCGACGACGACCTCGGCGACCGACTCCAGGTCGGTGGCCCGGGCCAGTCCGGTCGCGACCGCGCCGAGGCGCTCGGCGAGCCGGCGGGCCTCGGTCTCGGCGTCCAGCATCGAGGCCCGGTCCAGCGCCTGCGCGGCGAGCTCGGCGACGGCGACGGCCGCCTCCTTGTCCGCGTCGGACAGCCGTCGCTCGGTCAGCATCGCGACGGCGAGGACCCCCAGCGAACGCCCGCCGGCGATGAGCGGCAGGTAGCCGATGGTCTGGGCGTGGTCCGGTGCGATGCCGATGGCCGCGGGGTAGCGCGTCGCCCACTCGTGCGCGGTGGTGAACCACACCGGCTCGTGCCCGGACAGCACCTCGGTGAACGCCAGCGGCGCGTCGACCCGGATCCGGGCGGCGCGCTGCCACATCTCGCGGTCCCACCCGTGCCCGGTGAGCGCCTGCAGCCACTCCCCGCGGATCTCCCAGAGCCCGGCGTGGTCGGCGTCGAGCAGGTCGACGATGTGGTCCGCGGCGATCGCGGCGACCTCGCCGGGGGTCGCGGCGGCCGACATCTTGGCGGTGGCGCGGTGCAGCAGGCCCAGGCGCTGGGCCGAGGCGCGTTCCTGCTCCAGCAGCCGGGCGTTGTCGACGGCCAGCCCGGCCCGGCGGCCGATCTCGGACAGGAGGTCCAGGTCGTCGTCGGTGTAGGGGTCGCCCGCCTCGGTGCGGACGACGGTCAGCACGGCGCTGGTACGTCCGCGGGCGGGCAGCGGCACGACCATCGCCGAGGTCATGCGCAGCCGGGTCCAGGCCCGGCGCTGGGTGGGCGCGAGCCTGCTCAGGACCTCGTCGAGGTGGGCGGCGTCGAGGATCTCGGGTCGGCCGTCGTCGTCGGCGGGGACGAGCGGGGCCAGCCGCCACAGCGAGGGTTCCAGCGCCGAGCGCTCCGCGGAGACGGCGAGGGTGCCGGTGCCGGTGTCCGCGTCGGCGTCGTGGACGACCGCGATGTCGGCGAGCCGGTCCTCGACGACGGCGCGGACGAGCCGGTCGGTGCGGCCGGTTCGGGTGATCTCCCGTTCCAGGGACTCGGCGACCTCGGAGTAGATGCGGTGCCTGCGCTGCTCGCGGTGCTGGACGTCGATGTCGAGGCAGCCGCCGACGTAGCCCGCGGAGCGTTCGCCGTCGCGGACGGGTGCGCCCCGGTCCAGCACCCAGCGGTAGCGGCCCGCCCGGTCCAGGAGCCGGTACTCGACCTCGAACGGCGCGTGCGCCCGGGCGGCCGCGGAGGTCACCGAGCGGTAGCGCTCGCGGTCGTCGGGGTGGATGCGGCGGCGCCAGTCGTGGCCCAGCTCCTGAGCCGCGTCCTCGACGCCGGTGAAGTCCAGCCAGCCCCGGTTGACGAACAGCCGGTGCCCGCCCGGGTCGTCGACCCAGATCAGCGCCGGGGTGGAGTCGGCCATGGCCCGGAACTGCAGCTCGGCGGCCCGGCGGACCCGGCCGAGCTGCAGGTGGTTCGCGACCCGGGCGAGCAGCTCGCGGGCGGAGAACGGGCGGACCAGGTAGTCGTCGGCGCCGGCGGCGAAGCCCTCGACGGCGGCCTCCTCCCCGGCCCGCGACGACAGCAGCACGACCGGCACCCCGACCGTGCGGGGGTCCGACCGCAGCGCCCGCAGGAGCTCGATACCGCCGTTGCCGGGCAGCGCCGCGTCGGCGACGACCAGGTCCGGCGGGTCGGTGCGGGCGGACTCCAGCGCGGCCGCGCCGTCGGCGACGACCCGGACGGTCCAGCGTTCGACGAGCAGGTCGCGCAGGTAGCCGCGCATCTCGCGGTCGTCGTCGACGACGAGCACCCGGTCGCGGTGGTCGACCTCCAGCCCGTCGACGACCGACCCGTCCACCGAGCGTCCCCGGGCGAGGACCGGCGGGGCGCCCGCGGGCTCGGGGGCGTCGGGCAGCCAGCGCAGCGCCTCCGCCACGTAGGGCGCGGCGAGCTGCGGGGCGGTGCGGGACCCGACCCGGGCCCGGACGAGGCGTTCGGGGGGCAGGTGGGCGAAGCCGAGCGGCAGCCGCACGATGAACGTGCTGCCCGCGCCGGGATCGCTGCTCACGCCGATGGTGCCGCCGTGCAGACGGATCAGCTGGCGGATCAGCGGCAGACCGAGGCCGCTGCCGTCGCCGCTGCGGCCGTGCCGCCGGGTGGGCCGGTGGAAGCGGTCGAACACCGCGTCGAGCTCGCCGTCGACGATGCCGGCGCCGGTGTCGGCGACCCGCAGCACGACCTGCTCGCCGTCCTGGGCGAGGTCGACGGTGATCGTGCCCTCGCGGGTGTACTTGACCGCGTTGCTGAGCAGGTTGAGGACGACCTTCTCCCAGGCGTCGCGGTCCACCCAGACCGGCCGGACCTGCGGCGGGCAGGACACCGACAGCTCCAGCCCCGCCCGCTCGACGACGGGCGCGAACGCGTCGACGAGCGCCGCCGTGGTCGTCCCGATCTCGGTCGGGGCGAACAGGCCGTCGTGCCTGCCGGTCTGCAGGGCGGAGACGTCCAGCAGCCCGTCGACGAGCTTGAGCATCCGCTGCGCGTTGCGCTGCGCGAGCTCCACCTGGGTGCGGACGGCGGCGTCGTCGTGGTCGCGCAGCCGCTCCAGCGGTCCGAGGACGAGGGTCAGCGGGTCGCGGAACTCGTCGCCGAGGCCGGCGTAGTACTCGGCGCGGGCCTGCTCGATCAGCCCGGCGTCGTCGCGCCGGTCGCGCTCGCGGTCGCGGGCGAGCGCGGCGGACAGCAGGCCGCCGATGGTGCCCGCGATCAGCCGTAGGAACGAGCGGTGGTCCTCGTCGAGCGGGAGCAGCGGCGGCGCCCCGATGACGACGGCGATGCCGGCCGACCCGTCGGGGGTGTGCACCGTCGCCCGGACGACGTCGGTGACCGGGACGCCGTCCTCGCCGTGGACCGCGACCGGATCGACGGCGAGGAACTCGACGTCGGTGGCGTGGTCGGGGTCGAGGTCGTCCGCGAGCCAGCCCGCGGGCGGCGCGTCGATGCGGACGGTGGCCAGTGGGCCGGGGTCGGCGCCGACCGTCGTCACCACGGCGCAGCCGACGTCGTCGGGCAGGTCGGTCAGGACCGTGCAGAGCCGTTCGACGGCGATGTCCAGCGTCGGTGCGTCCCGTGCCACCTCGCCGAGCGCGGCCAGGAGCGCCATCCGCCGGCCGCCGACGACCTGCGGGGTGGTCTCGGCCGTGAAGACGATCAGGCCGAGGACGCCACCGTCGGGACCGCGGACCGGGGTGGCGGAGTAGGTCCACCACGTGACCTCCGGGGTGTCCCAGCGATGCAGCACGATCCGGTCGTCGCTGCGGTAGATGCCCTCCCTGTCCCCGGAGAGCAGCTCGTCGAGGTGGCCCCCGAGGTGCGCGGTGGTCTCCGGCCAGCCCTCCCGCAGCGGTCTGCCGAACGACCGGGGGTGGCGCAGGCCGGAGTGCCGGGCGAACTCGTCGTTGTAGAACAGGACGAGTTCGGGTCCCCACCACGCGACGAGCGGCTGGCGGCTCTCCAGGATGAACCGGATGGTGTCCTCGAGTTCGCGGTCCCAGGTGTCTCGCGCGCCGAGCGGGGTCGCCGACCAGTCGGTCGCCGCCAGCAGGTCGCGGACGGGGACGTACTCGTCCTCCGTCCGCCGGTCGAACCGATCCACCGTGCGCGCCACCCCGTTCCGCCGTGCCGGCCCCAGGATGGCATCACCGGGGCGGGTCCGGCGCGGTGAGACGGGGATCGGTCGGGTCAGGTCGCCTGACGGGCCGCGTGTCGGCGCCGGTCGAGCCAGTCCCGCAGGTCCGCGAGCGGGGTCGCCCGGCCCGGTTCGTGGTAGATCTCGTGCCAGAAGCCTTCGTACCAGAGCACGGTGGTGTCGGCGGACCCGGAGCGCTCGTCGAGCAGCCGGGTGCCCGCCGGGTCGGTCAGCCGGTCCGCGGTCCCGTGCTGCACGAGCAGCGGGATCCGCAGCTCGGCGGCCCGGACGGGCAGCTCTGCCATCTGCCGGTAGATCTCCGCGCCCAGGGCCAGGGTGGGGCGGCCGTGATGCACGAGCGGGTCGGCGTCGTAGTCGGCGACGACGGCCGGGTCCGAGCTGATCGCGGAGGTGTCGATCCCGACCGGGCGGACCGTGGGCACGACCTTCGCGACGACCGACAGCAGCGGCACGAGCGCCGCCGGGACGGCGTCGGAGGCCAGTGCGGGCGCGGACAGCACGAGCCCGTCGAGCCGGTTCTGGTGGCGCAGCGCGAAGGCGAGCGCGATCTGGCCGCCGAGGCTGTGCCCGAGCAGGAACACCGGGACGCCGGGATGGCGGGCGATCGTCTCGCGGCGGAAGGTCTCGAAGTCGGTGAGCAGGTCGTCGTAGCGGCGGACGTGCACCCGGGTGCCGCCGGAGCGGCCGTGGCCGCGGTGGTCGAGGCCGTACACGGCCCAGCCGTCCGGGACCAGCGTGTCGACGACGGCGTCGTAGCGGCCGGAGTGCTCACCGATGCCGTGGCTGACCAGCAGGACACCGCCCGGGTCGCCCTCGGGGAGGCGGCCCTGCCAGAACAGCTCGATGCCGCCGACGCCGGGGAGCCGGCCGTGGACCTCCGTGGCGCCGGTCACGAGCCCGCCAGGTCCCGTCGCTCGTCGCCGCCGGGGGCGAGGTCGACCTCCACGCCCGGGCCGTCGCCCGCGGCGAGCAGGTAGCGGCCGGGGCCGAGGTCGGTGAGGCGGTAGGTCCCGTCCGCCGCGGCGGTCGTCGAGGCGACCGGTTCGCCGTCCTGGGAGAGCACGACACCGGTGCCCGCGGGCGCCGAGCCGTGGACGGCGGCGGCAGCGGCCAGACGCAGGGTGGTGCCGGCGTCGTCGTCGCCGACGGTGCAGGTGGCGACGCCGGGCAGGTACCCGTCGGCGCGGGCGACGACGACGAACGCCCCGGCGCCCGGCGCCGTGACGTGCGCCGTCCCGTCGGCGTCGGTGGTGGCGGAGCCGATCGGCCCGCCGGAGCGGTCGCGCAGCGCGACCTCGGCGCCGGACAGCGGGGCGTCGGTGGCGTCGACGACGCGGACCGCGACCACCTGCGGTGCCGTGTCCGGCACGACCGCCGACGGCACGGGGCCGGTCCGGAGCACCGACAGGGAGACGTCCTCGGCGTGGTCGGGACGGGTGGCGGTGGTCGGGCCGGCGCGCACGGGGGTCTCCTCGGCCTCCGGCGCGGTCGTGGACCGCTCCGGGGTGGTGGGGTCCGGGGTCGGGGCCTCGGCCTGCGGGTCCTGCTCCTGCTCCCGCGGGGCCTGCTCCGGCGGTGCCTGCTCCTGCGGTGCCTGGCGGGGCGGGTCCGGGACCGTCGTGTCGGGCGCGGTCGCGACGGCGGCGACCGGGGCGACGACCGCGGCGGCAGCGAGCGGGGCGACGGTGCGGGTGGCGCCCTCGGTCGTGCCGGTGCGGGCCTCGTCGGTGCGGGCCTCGTCGGTGCCGGTCGCGTCGGTGCCGGTCACGGCGTCGTCGGTCACGGCGTCGTCGGTCACGGCGTCGTCGGTCACGGCGTCGTCGGTCACGGCGTCGTCGGTCGTGCCGGGCCCCGCCGCGGCCCCGGTCAGGGCCTCGGTCTCGCCGGTGTCCGGCACGGAGGCGTCGGTGTCCCCGGCCGGGCCACGGACGTCGACGGCGTCGTGCGCACCGGCGGTGCGGTCGGTGGTCACCGTGCCGCCGGAGCCCGCGGGAGAACCGGCGTCCCCGGTCCTGTCGGACACAACGGTGTCCCCGGGAGAAGCGGTGTCCCCGGGAGAAGCGGCGTCCTCGTCGGGGCCGCTGTCGGTCACGGAGGTCCCGCGCAGCGACGGGGCGAGATGCCGCGGTCCGCTCCCCGGACGCGCCGACCGCAGGACCCGCGGGGCGGGCCGGGGCGGCGGCTCGGGGTTGTCACCGGTCTCGCGCACGGAGCGGGCGCCGGTGGCGGCGAGCCCGATCGACGGGATCCGGCTCACCGGCGGGGTGTCGCCGGCCGTCTCGGGCGCCGCGGCCTGCTCGGGGACGCGGCCCGCCCAGGTGTGCGGGGTCGAGATGCGGTCCCGGGCCTCGCGGAACTCCCGCTCGGTGTCCGGGTCGGCCGGGGCGCGGACCGACGTGCGCTCCGACGGCAGTGCCGTGACCCGCCGGACCAGGTCCGGGTCGAAGGGCGCGCGGGACTGCGTCGTCGCGGCGGGCGGGGCCTCGTGGGCCTCCTCCACGGAGGCGGCGTCCCCGGCCGAGGCGGTGGACCCGGCCGACGCGGCACCCGGCGTGGTGACGTCGGTGGACGCGCCCTCACCGGCGGCGGTCCCGTCCGCGGCGGCGGGCGCCTCGGGGGTGGTCGTCGACGCGCCCCCGACGACCGCGGTCCCGGAGGTGGGCGTGCTGATGTCGGGCGCCGAGCTGTCCGGGCCGGAACCGGTGGCCGCGGTCGCCTCGTCGGCGGTGCGGGCAGCGGGGTCCGCGACGGCCCGTCGCCGCACGAACGGCGTCGGGGCCGGGGCCCGCCGGGCCGGTGCCGGTTCGACGGGCTCGAGCGGCTTGCCGTCCTTGAATCCGCGCGACCAGGGCGGGCCGACCGGGCCCGCGCTCACGTCGGGCGTGACCCGCGGGACCGTCGGCAGCTCGTCGGTGGGGTCGGCCGCGCCGACCGCCTCGGTGATGTCGGGCGCCGACGACGACGGCCCGACGTCCGGGGCGGCCTCCGCGGCGGGCCGCGGGCGCTCCTCCTGAGGACGGACCGCGGCGACGGGCGTGGTCGCGGAGACCGCGTCCTCGGGATCGTCGTCCACCGCGGCGTCGGACCCGGCGACCTCACGGTCCGGGGCCGGCTCCTCGTCGACCACGGGTTCCGGGGCATCGTCGACCGGAGGCGCCGGAGAACCCGGGGACACCGGGGGCGCAGACGGGTCGGGCGCGGGCCTGCGCGGCCCGTCGTCGAGGCCGCGGGCGCGGCGGTCGACGAGATCGGCGACGGTGCGCGGACGGTCCCCTTCGGACGACGCGACGTCGTCCTCCCGGCCCCGCCCCCACCGCAGGAATCCGGCGATCCCGACGGCCACCAGCACCACCACCACTACCAGCCCGAGCAGGGCCCACGTCGACATCTGGAAGTCCTCCTGCCGGAGCTGCGCGAACCGTCGTCCACGACACGGTGCGGCCCGGGAGGAGGTGCCCGTCGCCGGGCCCCGCTGCCCGGCCGGCCACGGTGACCGGGTCGGCGCATCCGGCGACGCACCGTAGCACCGTGGGCCCCCTGACCGGGGGTGATCGGAGGCGTCCCGCGTGTCGGTCGCGGAGGTCGCCCGTCTCACCCCGGGCGGCCGGGCCGGGCGGCCGCCCATCCGCCAGGATCGACCCATGACCAGCGACCCGGTGACCCCCGAGCTCGCCGAGATCGCCGACGCGTACGGCGTCGCGACCTCGTACCTCGACGGCAGCAGGACCGAGCAGCGGATCGACGCGGCGGTGGTCCGCACCGTCCTCGGGTTGCTGGAGGTCGACGTCGCCTCCCCCGACGCGCGACGGGTGGCGCTCGCCGGCGCCCGCGAGCGCGCCGGCGCCGAGGCGCTGCCGCCGACGATCGGGCTGCGCAGCGACCGTTCCCGCACCGTGCCGGGCCGCGGGCGCCTCACCGCCGTCGACGGTGCGCGTGGCGACGAGGGATGGGCCCGCGACGTCGACGGCGAGCTCCCCGCCGGGCTGGAGCCGGGCCGCTACACGTGCGAGACGACGGCCGGGCGCGCCCACGTCGTCGTCGCGCCGCCCACGCTGCCCGACCCGCCCCGGACGTGGGGCTGGATGCTGCAGCTCTACGCCCTGCACTCACGCGACTCGTGGGGCATCGGCGACCTGGGCGACCTGACCACGCTGATCCGCGGCGGGCACGGCGCGGGCGCGGTGCTGCTCAACCCGCTGCACGCGATCACCCCGGTGCCGCCGGTGCAGCCGTCGCCGTACACGCCGTCCTCGCGTCGCTACGCCACCCCGCTGTGCCTGCGGGTCACCGCCCTCCCGGCCTACGCCGCCGCCGACGCGGCCACCCGCGCCGAGGTCGACGCCCTGCGCCCGGAGACGACCGGCGACCGGATCGCGCACGACCGGGTCTGGGCGGCGAAGCGGTCCGCGCTGGAGGCGCTGTGGCGCAGTGCCGGGTACCCCGACGGCGACCCTGATGCCGACCTGCGCGACTTCGCGACCTACTGCGCGCTGGCCGAGCGCTACGGCGGCCGCTGGTCGCTGTGGCCCGAGCACCTGCGTCGTCCCGACGCCCCCGGCGTCGCCGCCGCCCGTACCGAGCTGGCGCCGCGCATCGCGTTCCACGCCTGGGTGCAGCGCCAGGCCGAGGCGCAGCTGGCCGGGGTCCGGGCCGCCGCGAAGGACGTGGGGATGCCCGTCGGGGTCATCCACGACCTCGCCGTGGGCTGCGACCCCGAGGGCGCCGACGCGTGGATGCTGCAGGACGTGCTCGCGCTCGGCGCGACGGTCGGTGCCCCGCCGGACGCGTTCAACCAGCGCGGCCAGACATGGGGCCTGCCGCCGTGGCGCCCGGACCGGCTCGCCGACACCGGCTACGCCGCGTTCGGCGACATGACCCGCGCACTGCTCGCGCACGCCGACGGCCTGCGGATCGACCACGTCATGGGGCTGTGGCGGCTGTGGTGGGTGCCGTCGGGGCAGACGGCCGACCGCGGCACCTACGTCCGCTACGACGCCGACGCCATGCTCGCGGTGCTGCTGCTGGAGGCCCACCGCGCGGGCGCGCTGGTCGTCGGCGAGGACCTGGGCACGGTGATCCCGCGGATCCGCGAGGACATGGCCGAGCGGAACCTGCTGGGCTCGACGGTGCTGTGGTTCTCCCGCGACCCCGACCCGGTCACCGGCGGCGACGACGGCCCGCTGCGTCCGCCGCGGCGCTGGCCCGAGCGGTCGGTCGCGACGATCTCCACCCACGACCTGCCGACCGCGCCCGGGTTCCTGGCCGGCGAGCAGGTGCGGGTGCGGGCCGAGCTGGGGCTCCTCGACGACCCGACGACCGAGGAGGCCAAGGCCGGCGCCGAGCGGGACGAGCTGCTGGCGCTGCTGGCCTCGGAGGGGCTGCTCGGCTCCCCGGACGAGGCTGAGGACGGGGCCGAGGACACCGTGGTCCTGGCGCTGCACGCGCTGCTGGCGTCGGCGCCGTCAAGGCTGGTCCTGGCCTCCCTCTACGACGTGCTGGGCGAGACGCGGCAGCCGAACCTGCCCGGCACCGTCGACGAGTACCCGAACTGGCGGATCCCGCTGCCGGTGTCGCTGGAGGACGCGCTCGCCGACGAGCGGGTCCGCCGCGTCGCCGCGGTGCTGCGCGCCCGGACCGGCGACGACGGCTGATCCGCGGCCCTGGCAGGATGCCGCCCCGATGGGTGCCGAGAACAGCTCCGCGGGCATGGACCCGACCGCCGTCGACCTCGTGCGGGCCGACGGCACCGCCGGTGCGCTGTGGCAGGCCTGGACCACCGGCGAGCGGATCGCCGCGCTGCCGGAGCTGCTGCGTCCGCGCAGCCTGGCCGAGGGCTTCACCGCGCAGAGCAGGCTGTCGGAGCGGGCCGGGCCGTCCTACGGTTGGAAGCTCGCGGCGACCGCGCCCGCCGGGCAGGCCCACATCGGGGTGGACGCCCCGCTCCCGGGGGCGCTGTTCGAGCGGTTCCGGCACTCCCCCGGTGACGTGGTGCCGTCCGACGACCTGCACATGGCCGTCGCCGAGGCGGAGTTCGCGTTCGTCATGGGTGCGCCGGTCGGCGCCGACGCGACCCGGGAGGAGCTGCGCGCCGCGGTCGCCGCCGTGCACGGGGCGGTGGAGCTGCCGGAGTCCCGGTTCACCGACTTCGTCGCGGCCGGTGCGCCGTCGCTGATGGCCGACGCCGCGTGCGCCGGCCGGTTCGTGCTGGGCCCGGAGCTCCCCGGCGCCCTCGACCTCGACCTCGCCGCGACCCCGACCACCCTGCAGGTCGACGACGAGCAGGCGGCCGGGTCCGGCGCGGCCGTCCTCGGGGACCCGTGGACGGCGCTGGCGTGGCTCGCCGACCTCCTGCCCGGCTACGGCCTGCGGCTCGAGGCGGGCGCGGTCGTCACCACCGGGACGACGACCGTCCCGATGCCCGTGCACCGCGGCGCCCGGGTGCGGGCGAGCTTCGGCGACGGCCTCGGCGCGGTGGAGTTCACGCTCGCCCCGTGAGCACGGGCGGGGGTCAGCGCACGACGTTCAGTGCCCCGGCCGCGCAGCGGACGCGGATCGCGGTGCCGCCGGTGACCTCGTCGACCTCGCCGTCGATCTGCACCGGCATCGGCCCGCACGCGATGAACCGGAAGTCCGAGGTCGCGGGCTGCCGGCCGAGCCCGGCGAACGCCGCCCGGGCCGCCACCCACAGCTGCTTCCACTTCGGACGGTGCTCCAGCAGCACGACCTCGAACCGGCCGTCGTCGGGACGGCTGGTGGCCGACAGCTCGGCGACCTTGGCCATCTCGCCGATGTTGGCGAAGACCAGGTTGTCGATCCGGCGCCGGTCGCCGCGGGAGAACTCCACCTCGAACGGGGTGAACGCCCAGAACGCCCGCACCGTGGTGATCAGCTCGCGGATGCTGCCCTTGCCGCCCTTCTCGATCTGCAGTGCGACGACGGGGGTCAGCCCGAACCCGATGTAGGAGTGCGCGTAGTGCGGCGGGTCGTCGTCGCGGTGCATCTCGAGCAGGTCCATCGGCTCGGGGCGGCCGTCGAGGATCGCCTCGACCAGCGGACGGCGTGCGGTGACGCGGTCGTGGTCGTTGGCGTTCCCGGCGGCGAGGACGGCGGCCGAGGCGTCGGTGCCCGGCACGTCCATGATCCCGTTGACGACCTCGTTGTAGCCGCCGTCGCCGGACGCCGACACGATGAGCGGGCGCCCGCCGGCGGACGCGGCCTCGCGGGCGATGACGCGGGCGTGCCCGGCGTACTCGGTGGGCACCAGCCGCACGGCCAGCTCGGGCCGGGCGGCGGCGAGCTCGTCGCGCAGCTGTTCGGCGAGCACGTCGGCGTCCCCCGTACTGCCCGGGTTGAAGACCACCAGCACGGAGTCGATCGGCTCAGCCACGCGCACACCGTAGACGCCTGCGGTCCCGCCACCGTTGCGGCACGGTGGGAATCATGGATCTGCAACTGAACGGGCGCCGGGCGATCGTCACCGGTGGGAGCCGCGGCATCGGGTTGGCGACGGCCCGGGCGCTCGCCGCCGAGGGCGCCCGGGTGGCGTTGTTCGCGCGCGACGCCGGCGCACTGGAGGCCGCCGCGGCCGCACTGCGCGCCGGGGGTGCGCCGGAGGTGGCGGCCGTCGCCGTCGACACCACCGACGACGACGCGGTCCGCCGCGGGGTCGCCGCCGTCGCCGACCGGTTCGGCGGGGTGGACGTGCTGGTGAACGCCGCCGCGCGGCCGGCGAGCGCGGGCCCGCCGACCGACCTGGCGTCGATCACCGACGACGCGGTGCGGGTCGAGCTGGAGACGAAGGTCCTCGGCTACCTGCGGTGCGCGCGGGCGGTCGCGCCGCTGATGCGCGCGCAGGGGTGGGGCCGGATCGTGAACGTCAGCGGTCTGAACGCGCGGAAGTCGTCGTCGCTGGTGGGGTCGGTGCGCAACGTCGCGGTGGCCTCGATGACCGCGGCACTCGCCCAGGAGCTGGGTCCGCACGGCATCAACGTGACGGTCGTGCACCCCGGTGTCACCGAGACCGAGCGGACGCCCGACGCCGTCGCCGCGCGGGCGGGGTCGGCCGGGATCACCGGGGCCGAGGCCCGCGCAGAACTGGACGCGACGACGACGATCGGCCGCATCACGACCGCCGCGGAGGTCGCCGACGTCATCACGTTCCTGTGCTCGCCCCGTTCGGTCGCGATCACCGGCGACGCCGTCGCCGCGGGTGGGGGGACGCCGGGCGTCGTGCACTACTGAGGCCCGGACTGCCGTCCCGGATGGCACGATGGTCCGATGGAGGGGACCCGCGTGGACCGGTGGCTGTGGTCGGTGCGCCTGGCCAAGACCCGTGCCGACGCCGCGACCGCCTGCCGCGGCGGGCACGTGCGGATCAACGACCGGCCCGCGAAGCCGGCCGCGACGGTGCAGGTCGGGGACCGGGTGCGGGCGCGGGTGTACGACCGGAACCGGATCGTCGAGGTCACCCGGGTGATCGAGAAGCGGGTCGGGGCGCCGGTCGCGCAGGAGTGCTACGTCGACCACACCCCGCCGGAGCCGAGCACCGCGGGGCAACCGCTGTTCGCCCACCGCGACCGCGGCGCCGGCCGCCCGACCAAGCGCGACCGCCGCATGCTCGACCAGCTGGGGCTGTCCCGCCGCACCTCCTAGGCCGGTGTGAGGATGGGGGCATGTACGACGCCCTGATGCGCCACGTGCTCCGGCACGTCCCGTCCGAGCCCGCGCACCGCATGGGGTTCGGTGTGGTCCGCACACTCGGGACCGCGCCCGTCGTGGGTGAGCGGGTCGCGGAGCGGTTCGCCCCGTCGGACCCCGTGCTGCGCACGCGGGCGCTGGGTCTGGAGTTCGCGGGCCCGCTCGGTCTCGCCGCCGGTTTCGACAAGGACGCCGAGGGTGTCCTCGCGCTCGGCAGGCTCGGGTTCGGCGCGGTCGAGATCGGCACGGTGACCGGTCGGGCGCAGCCCGGCAACCCACGGCCCCGCCTGTTCCGGCTCGTCGACGACGCCGCGCTGGTCAACCGGATGGGCTTCAACAACTCCGGCGCCGGGACCGTCGGGCCCCGCCTCGCCGCGCTGCGCGCCCGTTCCGGGCCGGGGATGCCGGTGCTCGGGGTCAACATCGGCAAGAGCAAGGCGGTACCCGCCGAGGACGCCGCCTCCGACTACCGTGCGAGCGCCGCCGCGCTGGGCGCCTACGCCGACTACGTCGTGGTCAACGTCAGCTCCCCGAACACCCCCGGGCTGCGGGACCTGCAGCAGGTCGACGTGCTGGAGCCGCTGCTCGTCGCGGTGCGTGAGGAGCTGGACCGGGTGTCCGGGGACCGTCGTGTGCCGCTCCTGGTGAAGATCACGGTCGACCTGGCGCCGGAGGATCTCGACGCCGTCGCCGACCTGGCCCGCCGGATGCGGCTCGACGGGGTCGTCGCCACGAACACGACCGTCTCCCGCGACGGCCTGCGCACCGCGCCGGACGTCGTCACCGCCACCGGTGCGGGTGGCCTGTCCGGCCGTCCGCTGACCGAGCGGGCCCGTGCGGTCGTGCGGCAGCTGCGGACCCGCCTCGACGACGACCAGGTCGTCGTCTCCGTCGGCGGGATCGCCGACTCGCAGGAGGCCTACCGTCGGATCCGTTCCGGCGCGGCGCTGGTGCAGGCCTACACCGGTTTCGTCTACGGCGGTCTGCTCTGGCCCGCCCGGGTCCACCGCGAGCTCGCGGCGCTGCTGCGCGCCGACGGCTTCTCGTGCGTCGACGACGCCGTGGGCGCCGATCTCTGACGCCTGCGGCGGCCGGTGTTCCCGCCCGCCGCTCCCCGCGCACCCCACGTCGCACACCTTCCTGCGACCTCGCAGCCCCTGCAGAGGGTGCGAGGTCGCAGGAAAGCATGCGAGGTGCGCCGGCCCACCGGCGGCGCGGGGAACTCCACAACGGAGCACACCCCGGACCCGATACGCCGCGGCGCGAAAAGAGTCCAGAAATGAGAAATACCCCGGACTCGACAGTCCGGGGCATCTCCCATGAAGTTGAATGTCGGCGACGACCTACTCTCCCACACCCTGGCGAGTGCAGTACCATCGGCGCTGGAAGGCTTAGCTACCGGGTTCGGAATGGGACCGGGCGTTTCCCTACCGCAATGACCACCGACAACACTATCAACTATCACCCCTACCCCGAACCCGGGACAGGGGCCGAGCACACACACCACCCCACACCCCCCGATGTCACCCGGGGGACGTGGATGGTTGTGGACTCAGGGTCACACAGTGGATGCGAACAACTCGTTGTGGCAAGCCCTCGGCCTATTAGTACCGGTCAACTCCACCCCTCACAGGGCTTCCATCTCCGGCCTATC